>DAIAMA010000122.1 GCA_027438535.1 bacterium | reverse complement strand
GCCCGTTTTCTTTAGCGAACACGCCGATCACCGCGTGAATCGGCACTTCCAGCTCGCGCGACGCACCGTTGAAGCGCGCCGAGAAATTGATGAAGTCGTTGCCGATCTTGAGATGCCGGGTCGCCGTATAGCTGATATTGAGAACGATCTGGCCGTCTTTTACGAATTCCATCGGGACTTTAGTGTGTTCATCCACCTGCACCGCGACGTAGGGCGTATAACTGTGATCCACGCACCATTCGTAAATAGCGCGGATCAAATACGGCTTGGTGGAAACGTCGTACATTAGCGGCGCATGGCCTTTTCCGACGGCGTCATGGCGTCGATGAACGCCGGACGCGAAAACAAGCGCTCGGCGTATTTCAATACCGGCGCCGCTTGTTTCGGCAACACGATCCCATAGTGCTCCAGCCGCCACAGCAAGGGCGCAATGGCCACGTCGAGCATGGAATACTCGTCGCCCAGCATGAATTTCTGTTTCTGGAACACCGGCGCGATCAAGGTCAGGTGATCGCGAATCACTACCCGCGCCTTGTCCGCGTCGCGTTTACCGGCGGTTTCCAGGGTATCGACATGACAGAACAGTTCTTTTTCGAAACGGTGCAGGAACAGCCGCGCCCGGCCGCGCATCACCGGATCGGCGGGCATTAACTGCGGGTGCGGAAAGCGTTCGTCGATGTACTCGTTGATGATGTTGGCTTCGTGCAGCACCAGGTCGCGTTCGACCAGCACCGGCACGCGGTTGTAGGGGTTCATCACCGCGATGTCTTCCGGCATGTTCTCCACATCCACATCGATGATTTGGAAATCCATGCCTTTTTCGTATAGCACGATGCGGCAACGTTGGCTGAAAGGGTCGGTCGTGCCGGAGTACAAGGTCATCATGGCGTAGTCTCGATTCGTTAAAACAGAAAAACGAGCCACGTCTTCACGTGGCCCGGTACATCAAGCAGAGCGATTTACCCGCTCCTTTTCAACCCCGCGAAGGGATTCTCAAGTCTTACATTTTCAATGCACGTCTTTCCAGAATTCTTTTTTCAGGTAATACGCCAACACCGTCAGACCGGCCAAGAAAAACAGCACGAATATGCCCGTTATTTTGCGCTTGGTCTGGTCCGGTTCGCCCATGTAAACCAGGTAGTTCACCAAATCTTTCACCAGCGCATCGTACTCGACCGGCGTCAGCTTGCCAGGTTTTTCCAACACCAGCTGCATCTCGGCGTGCCCTTCGGCGTCTTTAGCGCCAGTGTCTTTCAGCACTTGCTGGCCCTGCAAAGCCCATAGCGCATGCGGCATGCCGACGTTGTGGAAGACGGTATTGTTCCAGCCGGTCGGACGCGACGGATCGCGATAAAAGCCGCGCAGGTAAGTGTAGAGCCAGTCCGCGCCGCGCGAACGGGCGACCAAAGTCAGATCGGGCGGCGCCGTGCCAAACCAGGCTTTCGCATCGTCGCGGCGCAACGCAGCAGTCATGGTTTCCACCGGTTTGTCGCCGGTCACCATCAAGTTGTTCACGATCTGCTTTTCGGTGAGTCCTAAGTCTTCCAGGCGCGAGTAGCGCATGAAACTGGCGCTATGACAGCCCACGCAGTAGTTCACGAACACCCGCGCGCCGCGTTGCAGCGAGAGCTTATCCTCGACGTTGACTTGCACACTGTCTAGCTTGATGTTGTCGCCCTCGGCCCGCGCCAAGAGCGGCATGCACAGCAGCACGGCAAACATTACTTTTTTCATCATGCTGTCACCCTTTCCGGTTCCGGCTTGGTTTTATCGATGCGCGTATACCACGGCATAAAAATAAAGAACGCGAAATAAATGATGCTGCAGATTCGCGCCAGCCAGGTGTTAATCACCGACACCGATTGCGTACCCAGATAACTCAGTATGAAGAACGCGATCACGAACAAGGCCAGCGCCCATTTGTACAGCGCCCCGCGATAGCGGATCGATTTCACCGGCGAGCGGTCGAGCCAAGGCAGCAAGAACAGCATCACGATCGACATGCCCATCGCGATCACGCCGGGGAACTGCGAATTGAACAGCGGCGGCACCGCGCGCAGGATGGAGTAATACGCGGTGAAATACCATAGCGGCGCGATGTGCGGCGGGGTCTTGAACGGATCGGCGGGAATGAAGTTATTGGCTTCGAGGAAATAGCCGCCCACTTCCGGCGTAAAGAACAAAATCACCGAGAATACGATCAAGAACACGCAGACTCCGAAAATATCCTTCACCGTGTAATAGGGATGGAAAGGAATGCCATCCAGCGGGATGCCGGTATTGGGATCATTCTCAACGCCATCAACAAAGGAGGCTGGAGCTATCAGGGCAAGGACTACCCGATGGAGCCGGATATCTACGCCTCGGTCAATCTCGAGCATCTGCAAAAGCTCAAGGCCAAGGACAAAATGACGCAGTACAAGCTCTACCTGCGCAACAAGCTGGAAATGGTCGTCGCCAAGGGCAATCCGAAGAAAATCAAAAAAATCGACGACCTGGCCCGGCCGGATCTGCGCATCATGCTTCCCAACCCGGTCACCGAAGGCATCATGAAGTTCTACATCAAAAAGGTGCTGGAGCAGCATGGCTTGTGGGACAAGATTTCCGGGGGCAAGGAATGCAAATCGTGCCAGGCTACGCCGCAGACGTATTTTACTTCGGTGCACCATCGTGAAATTCCGGATGCCTTGAAGGCCGGGACCATCGACGTCGGCATCGTGTGGGCATCCGAGGTGCAGCATGCGAAGGAGGAGGGTATCGATCTGCAAGGCGTGCCTTTGCCGCCGCAAGACAGCCTGGTGCACGACGCCGCCTACGCGATTGGCGCGCTTGTGGATGCCAAGCACGCCAAGGCGGCGAGCGAATATCTGGCATTCCTCGGGACTCCGGCGGCGCAAAATGCCTACGCCAAGCACGGATTCATCAAAGCCAGCAAGAGCGACCTCAAGCTGCGGGCGATCCCCTAATCGCCGTTTAGCCGCGGAGAGAAGAAAACGCCCCGCTCAGCGGGGCGTTTTCATTTTCGGGCCCGGGCGGCGCGATATGGGGCACGCGGAAAATCGAAAAACTTTCATTGTTCCCGGGGGCTTGCGCCGCAAAAGCATACTAGGGCTTTAAATCTCCTGGCAAAATTAGGTAGAATAAGAGTTTTATGTCCTTTTCACACATCAAATCAACGGGGATTGGGTTATGAGCAAGCATGAAGTTAACCGCACCCGGCGCAACCTGATTATTGCTACCTCGGTAGTGGGCGGGGCGGGCATGGTGGCAACGGCATGGCCGTTCGTGGCCAGCATGATGCCGAGCGCCCAGGCCCGAGGATTGGGCGCGCCGGTCGAGGTAGATATCAGCAAGATAGAACCGGGCTCGAAACTGACCGTGGCATGGCGTGGCGCGCCGGTTTGGATTATTTATCGTACTAAAGAAATGCTGGCGCTTCTGGGTAATCATAACGACCGCTTGACCGACCCCAATTCCGATGTCACTTCCCAGCAACCCGATTATTGCAAGAATCCATATCGCTCGATCAAACCCGAGTACATGGTGGCGGTGGGCATTTGCACCCATCTGGGCTGCTCTCCCAGCGATAAACTCAAGCCCCAGTCGGATAACGAAACCGGCCCGAATTGGCCCGGCGGCTTTTACTGTCCCTGTCACGGCTCGCACTTCGATTTGGCGACGCGGGTATTCAAAGGCTCGCCCGCACCGATTAATCTGCTGGTGCCGCCGCATAAATATCTTTCCGATACGGTGATTCGTGTCGGTGACGATAGCAAGGGAGCGTAAGTCATGAAACTAATGCAAGCATTGTTGGGGTGGGTCGACGCGCGCTTCCCGCTTACCGCCACTTGGAAGCAGCATCTTTCCGAGTACTACGCACCCAAGAACTTTAATTTCTGGTATTTCTTCGGTTCGCTGGCGTTGTTGGTGCTGGTGCTGCAAATCGTCACCGGCATTTTTCTCACCATGCATTACAAACCCGATGCCTCGCTGAATGCGGCGGGCGTGTCCGTGGCCTTTGCCTCGGTCGAGTTCATCATGCGCGATGTGGATTGGGGATGGCTGATCCGCTATCTGCACTCTACCGGTGCGTCGATGTTTTTCGTCGTGGTGTATCTGCACATGTACCGCGGTTTGATTTACGGCTCCTATCGCCAGCCGCGCGAACTGATCTGGATCTTCGGCTGCTTTATCTATGTAGCCTTGATGGCGGAAGCTTTCATGGGCTACTTGCTGCCATGGGGCCAGATGTCGTTCTGGGGCGCGCAAGTGATCGTGAACTTGTTTTCCGCGATCCCGTTCGTGGGCCCGGATATTTCGCTCTGGATTCGCGGCGATTTCGTGGTGTCCGATGCCACGCTGAACCGCTTCTTTGCTTTCCATGTGATTGCCTTGCCGCTGGTGCTGGTCGGTCTGGTCGCCGCACATATTATCGCGCTGCACGAAGTGGGCTCGAATAACCCGGACGGTATCGAAATCAAGAAGCACAAAGATCCTGTCACCCATATTCCGCTGGATGGCATTCCTTTCCATCCGTATTACACGGTGAAGGACATCATGGGCGTCGTCGTGTTTCTGATGATATTTTCGGCGATTGTCTTCTTTGCACCAACATTCGGTGGCTGGTTCATTGAAGCAAATAACTTCATTCCTGCAAACCCGCTGAAAACGCCTCCGCATATTGAACCGGTATGGTATTTCACCCCGTTCTACGCCATTCTGCGCGCCGTGCCGGAT
>DAIAMA010000121.1 GCA_027438535.1 bacterium | reverse complement strand
CTGCAGCAGGCGGTTGATGTCGTCGGCCGAGATGCGCGCGATGCGCGACAGCCCGCAGCCGTTGTCCAGCACCAGGTCTGGCATGGGCAGGCCATGCGTATCCAGCCACTGGGTGGTGGCCTGTGCGGCCTTGGCGAAATCGGCCGGGGGGCCATAGGTCTGCAACGCCAGCGTGAGGAACACCTGCTGGGCCATCACGTTGTTGCTGTATTTGTTGATGTCGCGGACGATTTCAGCCAGTGGCGGAGAGGCGTACTGGCCGATGCGTTTTGCGCTTTCCGGTACGCTGCCGGCGACGACCTTGCCGCGCCATGTGCCGCCCAATTGCGTCCATAATTGTTTGAACAGGGTGCCGAAGTAAGCGTTGTTATCTTGCAGCACGAGATGCATGGATGCGTCATCGCAGGCGATAGGAAATTCGCCGCTGAAGGTGAGCGCGGCACCGACTTGATAAGCGATTTTTTCTTGCCACTCGCCGCAGGCCGTATGCGTGAGCGTGACCTGATTGATAATGCGCAGGCCGGGTATTTCCGGATCGAGCACGATGCGCGGGTGCGCGCTTTCGTTTTGCGCCAGGAAGCGCACCCGGTGCGCGCGGAAATTCACGAGCAGCGCATCCGGTGCCACGTTGTAGGGTTCATACGGCGCATTGTCGAAGGCACCGGGGTCTTCTTGTGGCAGATCGAAGTACGTGCGATCCAGCACGAGATTACCGCGGATAGTTTTCAATCCTTTTTGGCGCAAATCGCGCAGCATGAGCCAGAAGGCCTCCAGGGTGATCTTCGGATCACCGTAGCCTTTGAATGCCAGGTCGCCGTTGAGCCGCCCTTTTTTTTGGGTACCGTTGGTATAGACCTCGGTTTTCCACTGATAGGCCGGACCGAGCACCTCCAGCGCGGCATCCGTGGTGAGAAGCTTCATCACCGACGCCGGCTGCATCGCGCGCGTGGCATTGAATGACAGCGCCGGTACCGGCTGGCTGACGTCTTGCACATAGAGGGCGAGCGCGGATTCCGGGATCTGCGCGCGCTGCAGGGCTTCCAGGATGGATTGCGGGAGATCGGCGGCGAATACGGGCGTGCCGGTGAGTGCCAAACAGCACACCAAAAAACTTTTATCGCGAAGGACGCGAAGGGGCGCAAAGGTAAAACCAAAAAAAGCCTTCCTTGGCGTAGCTTTGCGTCCTTTGTGGCTCTTGAATTTAGCGGTGGCGAGTGAGGTCGTTGACATACCAATCCATGGCTACTTTAAGTCCTTGAGCGATGGTATGCGTGGGTTGATATTGAAGCAAGCGCTGCGCCTTCGTGATGTCGGCCAGCGAGTGCCGCACATCGCCGGCGCGGAAGTCGCGGTATATCGGTTTGACATCGGCCAGGTGCGGGAAGCGCGGCGCGAGTTCGGCGCGAATCGAGTCGAACAATTGGTTGAGGGTGGTGCGTTCGCCCACCGCGACGTTGTACACCTGATTGCGCGCCGCCGCGTCGCTGCTGGTGGCGGCCAGCAGGTTGGCCTGGATGACGTTGTCGATGTAGCAGAAATCGCGGCTGGTTTCGCCGTCGCCGTTGATATACACCGGCTCGCGCTTGATCATCGAGGCGATCCATTTCGGGATCACAGCGGCATAGGCGCCATCCGGGTCTTGGCGCTGGCCGAAGATGTTGAAGTAGCGCAGGCCGATGGTGGTGAAACCGTAGCAACGCGCGAATACATCGCCGTACAGTTCGTTCACGTACTTGGTCACGGCATAGGGCGAAAGCGGGCTCCCGATCTGGTCTTCCACTTTTGGCAGACCCGGATGGTCGCCGTAAGTCGAGCTGGACGCCGCGTACACGAAAGCTTTCACGCCCGCATCGCGCGCCGCCACCAGCATATTCAGAAAGCCGGTGATATTGCTGCTGTTGGTGAGCAGCGGATCTTCGATGGAGCGCGGCACCGAGCCGAGCGCGGCTTGATGCAATACATAATCTACGCCCTTGCAGGCGCTACGGCAGGTAGCTAAATCGCAAATATCGCCCTCGATAAAGCGAAAGCCGCTCCATTGCGCGGGCGTGACCAGTCCTTGCACTTGCGTCAAGTTATGCCGGTGGCCGGTGGAAAGATTATCCAGCCCCACCACTTGCTGATTAAGCTTGAGCAGCGTTTCCAATAAATTGGAGCCGATGAAACCGGCCACGCCGGTGACGAGCCAGGTGCGCGGGGTGTGGCGCAGCGATTGTTGCAATGCGACGTAAGCGCTCAAATGAATACTCCGAAAATGAGGTGGGGCAAGGGGCTCACAAACGCCAGAAGGAAATGCCGGCGGCTTTCACCGCGTGCGGATCGAATATCGCTTTCACGTCCGCCAGCACGCCATTCGCGGTCAACTTCGCTTGATAGTCGGCGAGCGGTTTGGCGACGAATTCCTTGTGCGACACGGCGGCCACGATCGCATCCGACTTGGGTAATTGTTCCCAGGTTTCGAGCGCGATGCCGTATTCGTGTTTAGCTTCGGCTTGATCCGGCACCGGGTCGTGCACATGCACTTCGACACCATAGCTCTTCAATTCGTTGATCACATCGATCACGCGCGAGTTGCGCAGATCCGGGCAATTTTCTTTAAAGGTGAGGCCGAGCACGGTGACTTTCGCGCCTTTTACCTGACTGCCGGCGGCGATCATCAGCTTGATCGTTTGCTCGGCGATGAATTTGCCCATGCCGTCGTTGATGCGGCGGCCGGCGAGGATTACCTGCGGGTGATAGCCCAGCATGTCGGCCTTGTGCGTGAGGTAATAGGGATCGACGCCGATGCAATGGCCGCCTACCAGACCCGGGCGAAAGGGCAGGAAGTTCCACTTGGTGCCGGCGGCTTGCAATACTTCCAGCGTGTCGATACCGATTTTGTGGAAGATCAGCGCAAGCTCGTTCATCAGCGCGATGTTGAGATCGCGCTGGGTATTCTCGATCACCTTGGCGGCTTCCGCGACTTTGATCGAGGAGGCTCGATGCACGCCGGCGATGATGACCGATTCGTAAAGCCGCGCAACCTTTTCCAGCGTATCGGCATCGTCGCCCGATACTACTTTTAAAATTTTGGTGAGCGTATGCTCTTTGTCGCCGGGATTAATGCGCTCCGGCGAATAACCGACGTGGAAATCACGCTGCCACTTCATACCGGAGTATTGCTCCAGGATGGGAATGCAGATTTCTTCGGTGGCGCCGGGATAAACCGTGGATTCGTACACCACGATCGCGCCTTTTTTCATGTTTTGGCCGACGCTCTTGCTAGAGCCGACCAGCGGGCTGAAATCCGGCTGGTGCGCTTCGTCCACCGGCGTGGGCACGGCGACGATGATGTAATCGCAGACTTTCAGCGCCGCGGGATCGGTGGTGACTTGCAACTGCGTCGCGGCTTTCAGGTCCGCATTCGAGACTTCGCCGGTCGGATCACAGTGGCGTTGGTAGCTCGCGACTTTTTCGGTCGAGAGATCGAAGCCGATGGTTTGCACTTTTTTGCCGAATGCCACGGCAAGCGGCAGGCCCACATAGCCCAGCCCGACGACTCCTACGATACCCATGTTGAAAATTCCTCTTATTGATTGATTTTTCCGCACATTTTACCGGATGCGGAGGTTTACGGTAAGCCAGCGCATAGCAGTATAATGGGGTTGCCATGATAAGGGGATGACACGGAGGACGCTATGCGAAACCACACTATTTTTCCCGCGCTGATTTGCGCTTGTTTGTTTGCAGCTTCCATGCCAGCGCGCGCCGATTTGGCGCAGACCGTTGCCAAGGCCAAGCCGGCCATCGTCGGCGTGGGAACCATTTTGCCGACGCGCGACCCGGCACGCATGTTCAGCGGTACTGGTTTCGTGGTGGGCGACGGTTTAACCGTGGTCACCAATGTGCATGTGTTGCCACCGGTATTGGACGAGGAGAAGAAAGAGCGGCTAGTGGTTTATTCCGGATCTGCCCAGCATCCCGAGATTCACGATGTGAAAGTGGTGGCGCTCGATCCGGAGCACGACATCGCGCTCTTGCGCATGAGCGGCGCGCCGCTTCCCGCGTTGACATTGGGCGACTCGAATCGCGTGCGGGAAGGCGCGACCGTGGCATTCACCGGCTTTCCCTTGGGGATGATTCTCGGTCTGTATCCCGCGACCCATCGTGGCATCGTGGCGGCCATCACCCCTTATGTATCCCCCGTATACAATTCCAAACAGCTCGATGTGAAAGCGATTCGGCGCTTGAATCATCCGTTCAATGTGTTTCAGCTGGATGCCATCGCGTATCCGGGCAATAGCGGCAGTCCGATGTATGACCCGGAAACCGGCATGGTCTATGGCGTGGTGAACAGCGTATTTATTAGAGAGTCCAAGGAAAACCTGCTCAAGCAACCTTCCGGCATCACTTATGTGATTCCGGGTAACTATATCCGGGAGTTATTGGCGCGCCCGCGCGCGCAATGAGGATTTTTTAAACCAATCCGTTTTTTACCGCTCAAAGTAAATATGCTGAAGGTTACCTTGGCCGGCGTATATCTGCCTCGGCTCTATTTTACATTGGGTTTTGCTACAGAAAGTCCGCGCGCGATACGATAACGGCAAGGAGCGCGAAATGCATGAATCGCTGGAAAAAAACCATAGTACATGGCAATTGCGGGAAATTGATTTTAGCGCGATCCGCAAAGAGTTGGTGCGCGACGACGAGGATTTATTCTATTTGCTGGCGTCGGCGTCTTTTGTGGAGATACTGTCCGAACTCTACGCGAAGAATCTCATTGACCACTATCGCGACAACGGCGCGG
>DAIAMA010000120.1 GCA_027438535.1 bacterium | reverse complement strand
ACCGTGGTCGCCGCTACGCGCCAATGCCACTGCGAGGTGGTAGTGCAAAACGGGATCATCCGGCTGCTTGGAATAGGCTTTTTGAATCAGCGGCAACCCACGTTGCGGATTGCCCTGCTGCACCAATATCCACCCCAGCGTGTCCATGATCGCGGGATTATCCGGTGCCAGCTTATAAGCCTGCTCGGCGGTGGGCAGCGCGCGCTTGTCTTGGGTCTGCTGATATGCAAACGCCAGGTTGTTCAAGGCCATTACGTTCGCGGGGAGCACGGCCAGCACGGCCCGGTATTGCTCGGCGGCAGCCTTTGCTTGCTTTTGCCTGATATAGGCATCGCCCATAAAGAGATGTGCCGCCATATCCTCGGGATGCTCTTTGATCCATTGCAGCATGCGGGCTTCGCCTTCGTGCTCGCGGCCGATCTTGCTCAAGGCCCCATACAGACGAAACATCACCTCGTTGGATTTCCCGAGCCGGGAAGCCTGGTCGTACTTTTCCGCCGCTTTATCGTATTGCTTGTCGGCTTCGAGCAACTCCCCTTCCAGCATATAGCCCAGCGCCAGCTTGGGTTGCTGCTGTTCAAGCTGCCGGATTAATTTGAGCGCCTCCGGCTTATTCCCGGCTTGAAACTCGAGGCGCGACAGAGCCACTTGGGGCTCCACCATACCGGGTTTGAGCGCCAGCGCCTTACGGTAGCTCACGCGGGCTTGGTCGATATTTTTAGTGGCTTCCTGCGCCGCGCCTAAGCGCAGGAATGCACCCGGCGCATTCGGCGCCAGCACGGTGAGCTTGGTGAAGGTCGCCAGCGCATTGTCTTTTTCGCCCGCGGCCATTTGTGCCGCGCCGAGCAAATCCAGCGCATCGGGGCTGTTAGGATTGGCGGTTACCGCCTCCAGCGCCAAAGACAATGCGTGCTGAGCATCGTTTTTTTGTAAAAAGTAGCGCGCCAATAACAACCGCGGTTGTACCGCTTCGGGATGCGCGGTAGCGGCTTTGTGGAGCCACGCCAGCATTTCTTTTTCGTGCTTGCCATCATTCTCCATTGCAGCCATGGCCAGCATCGCCTGCAAGTTGTTTTTATCCTTAGCGAGCACCGCTTCAAACCGCTTGCGCGCCGCCTGCGGGTTTTTATCCTGCATGTCGAGCCGGGCCAGATTCATCGCGGCGGGGAAATATGCCGCATCGAGGGACAAGGCTTTCTCGAAGCTTGATCGCGCCTTCGCCGGATTACCCTTGCCAATAAGCACTATCCCGCGCAAATTATAGGTAATCGGGCTGCCGGGCTGTTTTTTCTCCAGGCTATCCACCGCGGCCAGGGCTTGATCCCATTCCTTTTTGTTGACATATGCCAGCACCCGCATCACATCCGCGCGGCCCGTATCGGAAGCGAGGCCAGACGCCGCTTCCAAATCACCGAGGGCCTGCTCGGTGTTGCCCGCGGCGAAGCGGCTCATCGCCAACTCGGTACGCACCGCGGCATTTTTCGGATCCACCTTGGCGGCGCGCTCGAAATATTCCGTTGCCTGGCTATTGCGCTTGAGCTGCAACGAGGCTTCTCCGGCCAGCGCTAATATTTGCGGGTCTTGCTGGCCATCGGTCAACAAGGGCGCCAGGGTATCCAGCGCTTTTTGCGCTTGCTTGGTTTGAATTTGTGCGATGGCCAGCAGCTTGCGTGCGTAGCCATTCTGCGGATAGCGCTGGAGCAAGGCGGTGAGCTGCTGCTCGGCCTGGCCATAGGCGCCGAGGGCGATCGCCGTCGCGGCAAAAAGCTGCATGCTCGGCGCATGATTGGGCGCTGCTTTGAGAATTTCTTGCAAGGCGTCACGCGCGGCGGTGAAATTTTTCTGCCGGAAATCGATTACCGCCGACAAATAACGCGGCTCCAGTTGTTCGGGTTGCAGCTTGCGCATCGCCGCCACTTCAACCCGCGCCGCATCGAATTTACCTTGGTCTAAATAGATGATCGCCATGCCACCATGGGCGGCTCCCGCATTCGGATCAAGCTTCAGGGCTTGCTGATAGGCGGCGATCGCCGCGTCCGGCTTGCCCTGGATCCGCAGCCAATCGGCCTTCATCAGCCACGTAGGTGCGCGTTTCGGGTCTTTCGCGATAGCGGTATCAAGCAGCGCGGTTACATCGTCTACCTTGCGTTCCGCCAGCGCAAGGTTGGCGAGACCGGTATAAACGTCCGGCGACTCCGGCGCAAGTTTGCGCGCCTCCTCCAGCGCGGCTCGCGCCTGAGCATCTTGTTTCAACATCGCTAAGGCGTTGCCGCGTACCGTCAATATGCGCGCACGAATGGCGGGGGACGCATCCGCCGGCGGCTGAATTTCGTCCACGACTTTCTGGAATTGCCGTTGCAAAAATAGCGCTTGCCCGAGTTCCGGCAGCACCGCGTTTTTGTTTTCTCCCAAACGCAAAGCTTCGCGCAATTCCTTTTCCGCGCTCGCGCCATCACCCATTTCATTGTAAAGCTTGCCGAGCAGCAGACGCGCATCGCGATTTCCCGGGTTTTTCTGCAGCGCGTTCTTGAGATCGATCACCGCTGCCTTGGTATCCCCCGTGGCCTGCGCCTGCTTCGCCAGCGCCAGCGATTTTTGGCTGCTTGCCTCCTTGCTACAACCTGAGAGGGCTAACGACGCGGCCAAGGTAAACGCCGCCAGAACAAGATGTGCGCGCATGGGAAGCCTCCTAAGTTATTTTGGTGCGACGGGATTAGTCCGCCGTTTTTCGGAAATCGCTTTTTTGTCTTGCACCGCCCCGAACTTGGGTGCAGGGCATCCATAAAATACCGCCGGGCTAATCATAACTCTGGTCACAGTTACCATACCCATACCATAGAGGGTAGCGCCGCGGATAGGATAAGCGCCGACGCGCGGCAGCGAAACCACGCATCATTTAGCCTGGTCTTTGGTAGGTATCCCAAAGCGGTTGAGGAGGTCATAAAGCGTCGGACGCGACACCCCGAGCAACTCCGCCGCGCGCGCAATATTGCCGCCGACCCGAGACAAGGCCTTGGTCACGGTGTCACGCTCCGCCACTTCTCGCGCTTGGCGCAAATTCAATGGCATCGGCTCTTCCTCGCCGACCGCTAAACCAAGGTCTTGCGCGCTGAGACGGCTTTCTTCGCTCATGATGACGGCGCGCTTGAGGCAGTTTTCCATTTCGCGCACATTACCGGGCCAGGCGTAACGCTCGATCGCTACACATGCATCGGGGGTAAACCCTTTCAAGGCTTTCCCATACTGCTGACCGAATTTTTCCAGGAAGGCGTGCGCCAGCAGCAGGCTATCCCCTTCGCGCGATCTAAGCGGCGGGATAGGAATGGTGATTTCGCTGATACGATAAAACAAGTCCTCGCGAAAACGGCCTGCCTCGATCAAATGCCGCAGGTCTTGATGCGTAGCGCACACTACGCGCACATCCACGGGAATTTCCTCGCGCCCGCCGAGCCGTTCTATCACCCGCTCCTGCAAGAAACGCAAGAGCTTGGCCTGTAGCGGAAAGGGAAGGTCGCCGACTTCATCCAAAAATAAGGTGCCGTGATCGGCGTATTCGATTTTGCCTTTGGTTTGCTTGCTTGCACCGGTG
Source organism: bacterium (assembly GCA_027438535.1). Lineage (GTDB taxonomy): Bacteria > Pseudomonadota > Gammaproteobacteria > Burkholderiales > Thiobacteraceae > RBG-16-58-11. The sequence continues at coordinate 1,296 of DAIAMA010000120.1, read as the reverse complement.
AACGCGCCCTTTTCATAACCGAACAACTCGCTTTCCAGCAAATTCTCCGGGATCGCGGCGCAATTGATGGCGACGAAACGCTGGCTCGCGCGCGGTGAAAGGTCATGCAGCGCACGCGCCAGAAGCTCCTTACCGGTACCGGAATCGCCCAGCAGCAAGGCCGTGGCGTTGACCGGCGCGACCTTCTCCACGGTGCGGCAGACCTTTTGCATCACCGCGCTTCCGGTAATTACGCCGTTCAGCGCGCCTCCCTGGCGTTGTTGCAATAACCGATTTTCGGTTTCGAGTTGATGTAGATGCAACGCCCGATCGACAATCATGCGCAGAATCTCGGGCTCGATCGGCTTATGATAAAAATCATAGGCACCGAGCGCCACCGCCTTCACCGCATTGGCGCGATCCTGATTGCCGGATACCACGATGACCTTGGTCGCGGGCGCCAGCGCTAAAATTTCCTCGAGCGTGGCAAGCCCTTCGGCCGCGCCGTCCGCGTCCGGCGGCAAGCCCAAATCCAACGTGACCACCGGTGGCTCATAGCGGCGCACTGCCGCGATCGCGGCCGCGCGATCGCCCGCGATCACCACCTCGAGGTCATCGAAACTCCATTTAAGCTGTTTTTGCAAGCCGGCATCATCCTCGACCACGAGCAAGAGATTATTGCCGCCCGCCACCTTTTCTTCTTTAGCCACCTGCTGCTCCCTGTGTCGGCGCTGGCGAGTCCTGCGTTACCGATTTACGCAACGGCAAACTCACCGTGAATAGGCTGCCTCGCCCCACTCCGCTAACCACCTGAATATCGCCGCTCAATTCACGCACGTATTCACGACATTCGTACGCGCCGATGCCCATACCGGCGCTCTTGGTGGTAGCGAATGGACGGAACAGCTTTTCGCGGATAAATGTTTCGTCCATGCCTGCACCGTTGTCTTTGACTTGGATTACCGCACGCTCGTCACGCGCATCGAGGCGGACCTCCACGGCACCGGTTTCGGACGTGGCCTCGATTGCATTTTGCACCAGATGCCCAAGTACGCGCGCCAGACGCTCTTTGTCGGCGATGACCCACAGTGGATGATCGGCAACGATGAGTTGCGGCGCGGGGCAGCAATGCTTTTTTTCGTGTGTTACGTGTTCTAGCAGCTGCCCCAACTCCAGCGCCTCAGCCTGGCGCGCGGATTGATAACCGGTACGCAACTGCCCGAGAAGACGGCTCATGCGCTGCGTAGCGTTATCTATCGTAGCCAGCATATCTTCCTGAAACGCCGGATTGTGTTTGTGTTTTTGCGCATTCGCGAG
>DAIAMA010000011.1 GCA_027438535.1 bacterium | reverse complement strand
CTCAATGAACTGATGGCGATGATACGCGAGCATCATTTGGTGATGCCGTCGGATTTGACGCTGCTGTTCAAAACGCTGTTCACCACCAACTCGGACGGCATCGTGCTGCTCGATGCACAGGGCTTCACCGACTGCAACCAAGCGGCGCTGGATATGTATCGAATTCCCACGGTAGCGGAGTTCTGCCGGCAGCGTCCGATCGACCTAGGCCCCCCCACGCAAGCCGATGGCTCGGATTCCGAAATGTTCGCAGCACGACAAATTCAACGCGCGATGGAGCATGGCCACTGTAATTTCGAATGGCTGGGCCTGAAGCGCGACGGCGAGGTTTTCCCCTGCGACATCGCGCTGCACTCGATGCTGCTCGATGGCAAAGTGGTGGTGCAAGCGATCATGCGCGACATCACGGAACGCAAGCGCAACGAGGATCGCTTCAAGGCCGCCTACGAAACCGCGCTCGAGGCTTCGCGCGTGAAATCGCAATTCGTCGCCAACGTGAGCCATGAGATTCGCACGCCGATGAACGGCATCATCGGCATGGTCGGCCTGCTGCTCGATACCAAGCTCAGCCACGCGCAGCGCGAATATGCCGAAACCGTGCGCTCCTCGGCCGAATCGCTGCTCGCCATCATCAACAATATTCTCGACTTTTCCAAGATCGAAGCCGGCAAGATGCGCATGGAAATCGTCGAATTCAATGTGCGCGACACCGTGGAGGAAGTGGCGGAGTTGCTCGCCGAACGCGCCCAGAGCAAAGGATTGGAGCTGGTATGCGATATCCCGCCCGCCATTCCCGCGCAACTCCTGGGCGATCCGGGACGCATTCGCCAGATACTCATCAATCTGATCGACAATGCGGTGAAATTCACCGATCACGGCGAAATAGTCGTGCGCGTGCGGTTGATTGACTTGGAAGAGACGAACGCGCAACTGCATATTTCCATCACCGATACCGGCATCGGCATTTCTTCCGAAAATCAGCTGCGGCTGTTTCAAGCGTTCTCGCAAGCGGATGGCTCCGCCACCCGCAAATATGGCGGTACCGGCCTTGGCCTGGCCATTTCGAAACAACTGGCGGAAATGATGGGGGGAGATGTCGGCGTCATCAGCGAACCCGGCATTGGCAGCACCTTCTGGTTCACCACGCGCGTGCAAAAGCACGGTGCCGAAGACGTGCCGCCGCAAGCAAGCGATATGTTCCGGGATATCCGGATCTTGCTCGTCGCCGGCAATGCCACGCTACGCGAGTGCGTGACGCGCCAATTGCATTTCTGGCGCATGCTTCCTGAATCCACGGTCAACCCCATTGAAGCACTCGCTAAGCTCGGTAAAGCCAAGGCTCAGGGGGAGCCCTTTCAATTAGCCTTGATCGCTCATCGCCTCGCCGAGGGCGATGCACTCGCGCTTGCCAACGCCATTCAATGCGATCCCTCGCTTAAAGGCACGCCATTGATTCTGCTCACCGACATAGCACAGCGCTATAGCGCGCAAGACCTCATGCTCGGCGGCATCGCCCTGCAGATCACCAAACCGCTCAAACTCGCGCGCCTGTCCAACGCCATTGCCAGTGCGCTGGGGCTCGCATCGCAAGCGCCCGTACCGAACGCGGTCTTGGGCTTAGGCCTTGCCACCCTGCCGGTACGCGTTCTGGTCGCCGAAGATAATGCAGTGAATCAAAAAGTCGTGCTTTACATGCTGCGCAAACTCGGCATTCGCGCCGATGTCGCGGCGAATGGGCTGGAAGCGATCGACGCCTTGCAACGGCTGCCTTACGACTTGGTTTTAATGGATTGCCAAATGCCGGAAATGGACGGCTTCGAGGCCAGTATCGAGATACGGCATCATGAACTCATGAACGCGCGTGCGCAGCGCACGCCGATTCTCGCCATGTCCGCCAACATGAGCACAGAAGACCGCGAGCGCGCCATGAGCGGCGGCATGGACGACTATCTGGTAAAGCCCTTGAAGATCGAGGATCTGGAAGCCGCGCTCCGGCGCTGGGTGCCGGGATTCACCGAGCGCTATTCCGCGGCGCAGGGAGAAGTCACGCTGGAAATTCAGCGCGCCACGTCGAGCGGCAATCCTCCGGTCGACATGCAAAAAGTCAAAAATATGTTCCGCCACGACGAAACGGCGCAGCATGAATTGCTCACGCTCTATCTGTCCAGCACGCAAAGCTTGATCGAGCAACTCACGACCGCGTGCGCGGCCCGCGATTCTGCCCAAGCCAGCGCACGCGCGCACGAAATCAAAGGTGCTTCGGCCTATATTGGCGCACATGAAATCCGCGAAATCGCCCGCAACTTGGAACATGCGGCGAATACGCATGATTGGGAAAAGGCGCGGGAATACATCGATGAACTGGAACCGGCTTTCATTCGCGCCTGGGCCTTCGTGAATGAAATCGATATCCACGAAGATACCGCGGCGGTAGCAAACTGAGTTGAAACGCATCCGCCGCCGTGCGGCTGCGCGTTATCAATGCCGATGCCGGTGATGGATATCGGGGAAATGCGGGTGGGCATGCGCCAGCGCCGCATGCTGGTGCGGGTGGCTATGCGGCTCCTTGCCGTCCCACGGAAAATCATGGGTGTGCTGGTGATGGGCATCGTGGCGGTGTGCATGCGCATGCGACATCGGCACATGGGTATGCGTATGCGCGTGCGTCTCCGTCAGATGCAGCCAAATGCCCGCGCCCATTAGCGCTGCCGCCACCCAAAACACTGGGCCCGGCGTTTCGCCCAGCATCCATAGCGCAATGGCTGCCCCGGCAAAGGGGGCGGCGGAAAAATAAGCGCCGGTACGGGCGGTGCCGAGGTGGCGCAGTGCCAGCACAAACAACACCAAACTAAGACCATATCCGCAAAAACCGACCGCGCCGGCAATCCATGCCGTACTTGCTGTGGGCAAATGGAAACCCAGCGCCAGTGCGATCGACAAATTGACCGCGCCGGCCACCAAGCCCTTGATCCCGGCGATTTGCACCGCATCGCTGGCCGATACCTTGCGCGTGAGATTGTTGTCGATGGCCCAGCACAGGCAGGCCGCGACAATCGCCAGCGCGCCCCACGGCACACCGAGCGCGGGAACTTGATCCCAAGACAACAAAATACCGGCCGCCACGATCAAGGACATGCCGAAGAAAATACGCCGATCGAAATTTTCTTTGAAGACGAACCAAGCCAAGAGTGCCGTCAACACCGTCTCCATATTCAGCAGCAGCGAAGCGGACGATGCAGGGGTCAAGCGCAAGCCGATCAGCAGCAGTACCGGTCCGGCGATACCTCCGGCCAGAATAGCCCCGCCCAGCCACGGCAGATCAGGTAGCGTCAGCCGGTCGCCCGGCGCTGGCTTGCCGCCGGCGGCCAGCGCGCGTAGCACGAACCAGATCAATAAACCGAGACCGCTGCCTAGGTAGAGCAAGCCGGCGAGCATGACAGGGGCAACTTGTCCAAGCAGCGTTTTGGAAAATGGCGTGCTGGCCCCAAAGAGCGCGGCGGCCAGTAGCGCATAGACGACCCCTTTGGGCAGCGCGCTACGCGCCATGGCGCGCCTTCCCCGCTAATAGGTTAGCGCTTTCCACTCGTCATCCATTACCCGTCCAATAAACGAGGTGGCGCCCGCCAGACCGCTCAACTCGGGAATCAGTTTGTCCGGGGTAAGCGAAAAAGCATCCATCGCGCCCTTGCAGGCGAAAAATTTGACGCCCTGTTCCGCCGCGTCCTGCATGAAACCATACACCGATTTGGCGCGGTTATCGGACGGGTAAATGCGATCCGCCACGCCCTTCACCAACAGCCGCATGGCGCGGCTGGCGAAATACATTTCCACTTCGAAACCCATCGCCGCGGCCGCGGCCGCCTGAAAAAACGGCGTGCCGCACAGATGCGGATAGTCGGGCTCGATAGTCAGCAGCATGATGACGAGCTTGTTGGCCATGGAGCGCGCTTAGTCCTTAACCCAAAGGGGAGAAATTATGCCCCTAAGCGCGGACTTGCGCCAGCTTCACCCGATGCGGGTCTCGCTATGCGATGCGCATCATTCCTGATCCAAATTCCAGATCAAATGCGCATCGATGAGCAATGCGTAATAACTTTTTAGAGCCGTTACACTTGCCGCCAGCGCATTTTGCACCGCTGCCGTCGCCTGCCTTCTGGCCAAAAGCAAAGCCTGCAAATCCGCTTCTCCGAGCGCATAAGCGCGTTGCATGAGGCGGGCGTTATCGCGCATGGCGAGTGCGCCGCTCGCGGCGAGTTGCTGGCTGAGGTAAGCGCCTTCCGTGCCGGCAATCGCGTTGGCGATCTCCCCTTCCAATTCGCGTTTTTTACTTTCCATTTGCTGGCGCATGACTTCGACGGCGTGCAGCGCCCTCGCGGCGCGCCGGCCACGTTGCCCGCTTGGAATCGGCATGCTGACGCTAAACCCGGAAATGCGTTCACGCCCGCCGACTTCCGACGCGGTATAAATGCCTACGGTAGGGTCCGGCAGCTTGTCGGCGCGGGCGCGTTCCGCCTCGGCCTGGGCTTTTTGCAACTGTGCCTGCGCTGTTTTGAGATCATTACTCTCACTCAGAATACGCTCGCGCCAAAATGCGGCATTTTCTTTGAGCGGCACGGGCGTGGGCCATGCCTTCAATTCCGGGCCGATACCGGGGAAACGCGCATGCAAATAGCCCCACGCCACGGCCGCCTGGGTTTTGGCATCATTCTCCACGCGCTGCTGTTCGGCCAACTCGGCGTGTGCCAGGCTCACATCCAATTTGGAAGCGTCGCCGGCGCGCAAGCGCTTTTCCACCACCGTTAAATTTTCCTGCGCGGCTTGACGGTTGGCGCCCGCCAGCTCATACCCGCGCTCGGCGGCGAGCCAATCCAGCCACGAACGCAGCAAGGCCCGCGCCGCTTCGTTCAAGGCTTTGCCATAGCGTGCCTGCGCTTCTTCCATGGTGGCTTTACCGATATTGCGGTCGGCCTCGGCCTTTCCCGGCAAGCGCAGCGGGCGCTCGATGCCGGCGCTCCACTCTTGATAGCGCGAACCTTCTTGCAGGGTGCGGCGTTGACTCGACAGTTTGGCGCTCCACTCGTAGGGCGAGCCGTTGAGTATATCTGCCTCCTGCCGCGCCACCTCGAGACCGGCGCGTGCCGCAACGACGCTCGGATCTTGTTCCAGCAATGGGCGCGCTATCTGCGCCGGCAGCAAGCCCGGCGTTTCGAGTGTCATGGCCTGCGCGGACCATGCGACACCGAATAAGGCGATCGACAACAGGCGCGGCATCATACGATTGCTCCCGCTTCGGCTACCGGCGTCAGCCAATAGCGCAGGCCCGTTCCCGCGAACTGCGTCTGCACGGCTTGCAACACAGCGGCTTTGTCCGCCACCGCTAACAGCACTTGCACTTGCGTCGCGAGCGCGCGCCCCAGCACTTGCTCGCTTGCATTCAAGCGGCCAAAGGCTAAGCCGTGCGCGGCGACCGGTGCGCTGGTGAACACAGTAGCTTCGGACAACATGAGTAACAGATCGAGCAATTGTTCTTCAAGCGCTGGCGGGCAGAGCAAGGTCAAACAGAGTTCAGACATTTGAATTCTCCTGTTTCGGAAAAGCGAAACGCAGATACAAGATAGGCAGCAGAAGCAGCGTCAAGGCGGTGGCGGTGATCAGGCCGCCGATGACCACGATGGCGAGCGGCCGCTGGATTTCCGAACCCGGGCCGCTGGCGAACAGCAGGGGAATCAGCCCGAACGCGGTAATCGTCGCCGTCATCAGCACCGGCCGCAAACGCCGCTTGGCGCCATTGACCACGACCTCGCGCAAGTCCATGCCTTCACTGCGCAATTGATTGAAATAACTCACCAGCACCACGCCGTTCAGTACCGTAATGCCAAGCAGCGCGATAAAGCCGACCGATGCGGGCACCGACAAATATTCGCCAGTGAGCCATAGCGCGACGATGCCGCCTACCAGCGCGAATGGGATATTACTGAGTATCAGCAAAGCTTGGCGCACCGAGCCGAAGGTCGAGAACAAGAGAATGAAAATCAAGCCGAGCGCCACCGGAATCACAATACTCAAACGGCTTGCCGCGCGCTGTTGATTCTCGAATTGGCCGCCCCAATCGATGCGGTAGCCGGTGAGCAGCGGCAGTTTTTGTGCAACCGCGGCTTTGGCCTCATTGACGAAGCCGACCAGATCGCGACCGCCGACGTTGGCGATCACCACACTGTACCGGCTGCCCATTTCACGGTCGATTTTCACCGGGCCCGCGGCGCGCTCCAATACCGCCACGCTGGCCAGCGGAATCGTGCTACCCGCTTTGGTGGTGATACGCATGGCGGCAAAATCGGCGGGGGATAAACGGATACTTTCGGGCCCGCGCAGTACGATAGGCGTGCGGCGATTACCCTCGATCACAATGCCTGCGCGCTGGCCCTCGATTTGCATGCGTAGCGCATCTTGGATTTCTTCCGCGCTGAGACCCAGCCGCCCCGCCTGCAAACGATCCACCGCCACGCGCATGTACTGCACGCCGTCATTTTGCACGGTGTACACGTCCTGGTTGCCGGGAATGGTTTTGACGATGGCCTCGACCTGGCTGGCATACCGGTTGAGCTGGTCGAGATCGGGCCCGAAAATCTTGATCGCGACATCGCCGCGCACGCCGATGATCATTTCCGACACGCGCATTTCGATCGGCTGGGTAAAGCTATATTGAATGCCGGGCAAGCCATCGAGCACTTTGCGCACTGCGTTCATCAGCGCGTCTTTATCCCGCATGCGCCATTCGCGCTTGGGCTTCAATAGCAGATAGGTATCGGTTTGGTTCAGGCCCATCGGATCCAAACCGATTTCATCCGAGCCGGCGCGAGCGACGATGCCGGTAATTTCCGGGATCGCCTGCATCAGTGCGCGATGGATTTTGAGATCGAGCGCGGCGCTTTGTTCCAGACTGATCGACGGCAGTTTTTCGATGCCGACGATCAGATCGCCTTCGTCCATGGTCGGCATGAAAGTCTTGCCGACTTGCGTATAGACGCCACCCGCCGCCAGCAACATCGCTAGCGCGCCCATCCCCACTACCCGCTGCCGGCGCAGCGCCCAATCGAGCAAGGGGACGTATACGGCCAAGAGCTTGCGCGGCAGCCAGGGGTCTTCGTGCCGGACAGGAAACTCGCGCAGCAGGTACGAGGCCAATACCGGAATCACCGTTAGCGACAACAGCAGCGAGCCCGCCAAAGCGAATACGATAGCCAGCGCGACCGGCACGAAAAACTTTCCTTCAAGACCTTGCAGCGTCAATAGCGGCAGGAATACGGTGATGATAATGAGGATGCCCGCGGTGACCGGCTTTGCCACCTCGCGCACGGCGCGATAAATCAAATGCAGGCGCGGCAATTTACCGGCGCTCGGATCGTGCGCCAAACGCTGCACGATATTCTCCACCACCACCACGCTCGCATCGACCAGCATGCCGATGGCGATGGCGAGCCCGCCTAGGCTCATCAAATTCGCCGACATGCCGAAGCCGCGCATCAGGATGAAGGTAATCAGCGCCGCCAGCGGCAACACCAGGGCTACCGTCAGTGCCGCCCGCACATTGCCGAGGAACAGCCCGAGCAGCACAACGACCAGCACCGTGGCTTCGAGCAGCGCGGTGGATACCGCGCCGACCGCCTTATCGACGAGCGCGGCGCGATTGTAGAAAACATTGATCCGCACGCCTGGCGGCAGAGTGGGCTTGAGCGCGTCCAATTTTATGCGCACGCCTTCCACGACCTGTTGCGCATTGGCGCCGGCCAAACCCAGCACCAGGCCTTGCACCGCCTCGGCTTTGCCGCTTTGTGTCACCACGCCATAGCGCGTCAATGCGCCGATTTTGACATCGGCCAGGCTGCCTAGCCTGACGGGTGTGTTGTCTTTGACCGTCACCACCACGGCGCGTAAATCGTCGAGACTGCGAATACTGCCTTCGCTGCGCACCAGCAGCACTTCATCGCCTTCGCCCAGGCGCCCGGCGCCGTCATTGAGATTATTGGCGCGAATCGCTTCCTTGAGTTGATCGATATTGACGCCGCTAGCCGCCATTTTCAGCGCGTCGGGCACCACCTCGAAAGCGCGCACCACACCGCCCAGCGCGTTCACGTCGGCAACGCCGGGCACGGTGCGCAACGCCGGCCGGATCACCCAATCGAGCAGACTGCGCCGCTCACTCAGCGACAAGCCCTCGCCTTCGACGGTAAACATGAACATCTCGCCCAGCGGCGTCGTGATCGGCGCCATGCCGCCGCTGATACCGGCCGGCAAATCCGCCATGATGCCGCCCAGCCGTTCGCTCACTTGCTGGCGCGCCCAGTAGATGTCCGTGCCATCTTCAAAATCGATGGTCACATCCACCAGCCCGTACTTGGTGATCGAACGCAAAATGCGCGTCTTCGGAATACCGAGCATTTCCACTTCGACCGGCACGGCGATGCGGCTTTCCACTTCTTCCGGCGTCATGCCGGGCGCTTTCATGATGATTTTGACTTGGGTGCTCGATACGTCGGGAAAAGCATCGATAGGCAATTGCGTGAACGCATACCAGCCCGCACCGGCGAGCACCAGCGTCGCCAGCAGAATGAATAAACGCTGCGACAGTGAAAATTGAATAAGGCGGGCAAGCATCAGTTGCCCCCTTTTTCCGCGAGCCAAGCGCCTTTGAGCGCAACGATGCCGCTCACCGCGATCTGCTCCCCGGCCGCAAGCGCGCCTTGCACGCGCACGCGCTGACCGGCGCTGGCCAATACCGTGACCGGCCGTGCCTCGAAGCCGTCCGCGGTGCGGATAAAGACATAGGCTTGCTTGCCGTCGTGCGCGACAGCGGACAGCGGCACGCTCCAGCCGCCCGCGCTACCGCCCGCGGGCAATTCGACCGCGACGCTTTCTCCGGGGCGCAAACCATGTGCGCTGGACTCAATGACGGCGCGTAGCGCCAGCGTTTGGCTGCCGGCGGACACCGAGGGGCTGAGGCTGACGATACGCGCCACGATATCGCGCCCCTGCAATTTAAATTTTGTTCCCGGCTGCCAATTCGCGGCGTCGGCGGCGGGAACCTGAATCTCCAGCCACAGGCTGCCGGTCTGCGCCAAATGCAATAAGGCGCTGGCCGCTTCCACGCGCTGGCCAGGCTTCACCGCGATACTCGTCACCACCCCGGCCTGCGCCGCATGCAGTACCAAGCTGTCTTCCAGCTTGCCCGATGCCGCAACCCGGTTGATCGTTGCCGCGGACATGCCGCCAAAACGCAACGCGGCCTTGGCTTGATTCAAAGCCGCCGTACTTTCCTGCAAGGCGGCCTGCGCTTCCTGCACCCGCCGCTGCGGGATAATGCCTTCGTCGAACAATTGCTGTTCGCGCTGCGCCGCCTGCCGTGCCAAGGTAGCGCGCGTCGCCGTTTGCAGCAGCTGTAGCTGCAAAGCCCCCCATTCGGGACCGGCAATGCGCACCAGCGGCGCGCCGCGCCGCACCATTTGGTTGGGCTGCACCAGCACTTGCAGCACCAGGCCGGCCACCGGTGAGCTGATGATTTGTTCCCGGTTCGGCGGCACCACCACCTGTGCCGGAAAGCTCGCCAGCACTGCATCGGTTTGCCGCTGCAAGGCAGCAAGCCGAATCCCGAGCGCCTGCATTTGCTGGGTATTGATGCGCACCGGCGCCGGAGGCGGCAGGATATCCGCCGCGAAAATGGCAGGGTTCGCCATGCACAAACCCATGATCGATAGGCGAGCCAGAGTAATGCGTTTCATGAAATATCTCCGTGCAACGGCCAGCCTCGCGCCAGCCGCATGAATTTATACGAGAAGGAGAAAAGGACGGAAGAACATGAAACAGCCTCACCGCGACGGCGGCAAGCCTTTCAAGTTTTCCTTAAACGGAAATACCGGGCGGAGCTTGCGCGGATGGACGAGTAAAGCGGACGCCTGGCGCGAGAAAAAACCGCCACGCATCGGGATGAGGGGAAAACGTCTGGGGTAAAGCAACAAAGCGCGCTGGAAGAGGGGTATCGAAAGACGGCAGCGTATTGTCACGTTTATATTCCTTGGCAACGCCGATCGCCGGGCCGTGCTGCCGCGCTACGCCGATGACTTGGACATCAGGTGCGGCACCCGCAACGACGCCGGTTTCATCGCCATGAAAGTGGATATCGTGGTTGGCCGGCGACTCATGCTCATGCGCATGCGCATGGATTACGGGCGCGAAGCACTGGAGGCCAGCTACCAACGCAACGACAAGAAATTTCGGCCACGCATTAAACATGGGGCCAATACTACGAAAGCCGGGCACACATTGCAAGGGTGTTTCAAAAAATTCAACGTTCTAAGCAAGACGAGGCGCGTGCAAAAGCAGCGCCCTTAAGTTCGTTGCGTTACGCCGTAATGGTTCAGAGCGCGAATCAGCCGCAGACCGTTGAACACCACCAGCAAACTCGCACCCATGTCGGCAAACACGGCCATCCACAGCGTCGCCTGCCCGGTCAGCGCCAGCACAAGGAACACGGCTTTGATCCCGAGGGCCAAGGTGATGTTTTGCATCAGCACCGCGTGGGTCTTGCGGCTGAGAAGGATGAAATCGGGAATTTTGCGCAGGTCATCGTCCATCAGCGCCACGTCCGCCGTTTCCAAGGCGGCATCCGTGCCCGCCGTGCCCATGGCGAAGCCGATATTGGCCTTGGCCAGCGCCGGGGCATCGTTGATGCCATCCCCGGCCATGCCCACATACCCGTGCTTGGCGATCAACTCGTCGATAGCGGTGAGCTTGCTTCGGGCAACAGATCGCCGCGTGCGTCGCCGATTCCCACTTTGGCCGCGATGGCCTGGGCCGTGTGTGGATTGTCCCCGGTGAGCATGACGGCTTCCACGCCCATCTGCTGCAGGCGTTGGATGGCATCGACGCTGGTGTCGCGGATCGTGTCTGCCACCGCCAGAATGAGCAGCGGTGCGGCAGCGGAGCAAAGTACAACGGCGGTTTTCCCCTGCCGCTCAAAAGTGTCGAGCTTGGATTCCAGCCCGCCGCTGAAGATGGCCAACAACGCTAATGCGATCACCGGCCACGAACTTTCCTGGCCGGATGTCCACGCCACGGCTTCGGCGCCTATCGCCGCCAGACCGGAAACGATCATCAGCAGCCACATACGCCGTGGTATCCCATAGCCGGCGGCGAGGTCGGCAGGTTCGCCGTCCGGCGCTGCCGCGGCGAGTGAATCGGATTTCACCGCCGGCTCCATATCCAGCGCCTTCAGCGTCGCCATGATGGCGTCGATGGAAGACAGCCGGTGTTGTACGGTCAGTTCGCGTTGAATCAGATTGAATTGCAGCGTGTCGATACCCGGCATGCCTTCGATCCGGTCACGAATCAATTTCTCCTCGGTAGGACAATCCATTTTCTGAATGAGGAACACCGCGCGCGCCGTCGTTTCCGAGGCGCAACCCGTTTCTTGAGACCGGCACCCAGCTAAGGCGCCAGGCAATTGATCTTGCCCTTCATGGTGTTCTGCCATTTAATTCCCGCCCATCTTCACGACTTACCAATCTGCGCGGCGTGCTCGACACCAGTCAAATCCAGCCTGCTTGGCTTGGCCAGTGCGAGCGGCACGTCCGATACGGACTTGCTCCTCTATTCCTTGTACGCCAATAAACGCAACGCGTTAATCACAACCACTAGGGTCGAGCCTTCGTGCACGAGCACCGCCACACCGATCCCCGCCCAACCAAATAAAGTGGCGGGAATCAGCAATACCACCACACCCAGCGAGACGAACAGATTCTGCCGGATGATGCGCCTTGATGCGCGGCTCAAGGCCACGGCGAACGGCAGCTTGGAGAGATCGTCGGCCATCAGCGCCACGTCGGCGGTTTCCAGCGCCACATCGGTGCCGGCGCCGCCCATGGCGATGCCGACCGTGGCGCGCGCCATGGCGGGCGCGTCGTTGACCCCATCGCCGACCATGGCCACCTGGCCGTAGCGTTGCCCGAGTTCTTCCATGGCCTTGACCTTGTCTTCCGGCAACAATCCCGCTTTCACTTCGTCCAGGCCGACCGCGTCGGCGATGGCGCGGCCCACGCGCTCGTTGTCGCCGGTGAGCATGATGGTCTTGCGAATGCCGAGTTGGTGCAGTCGTTCCAGTACCTGTTTCACTGGTTCACGCGGGGTATCGGCCAAAGCCACGACGCCGAGAAATTGCCCGTCCGCCTGGATCAGCACGATGCTTTTGCCTTCTGTCTGGAGACGCTCTACCTGCTGTTGAATTGCATCGGGGATAGGTTCGCCGTCGAACAATTTGACGTTGCCGATGGTCACTTTTTGCCCCTCGAATTCGGCACGCAGTCCTTTGCCAGTCACGGCATCGACTTCCCCGACCTCGCTCCAGCTCAAACCGCGCCCCTTCGCCTCCGCCACCACCGCCTGCGCCAGGGGATGGGCGCTACGGCTTTCCACGGCGGCGGCAACGGTTAGCAGACGTGACTCGTCTCCGCTGACGGCGACGACATCGGTCACCTTGGGCTTGCCGATGGTCAAGGTGCCGGTCTTGTCGAAGGCGATGGCGGTGAGCACGCCCAGATTTTCCAGGTGCGCGCCGCCCTTGATCAGCACGCCGCCGCGCGCGGCGCGTGCGATGCCGGACAGCACCGCCGACGGGGTGGCGATGGCCAGCGCGCAGGGCGAAGCCGCCACCAGCACCGCCATCGCACGGTAAAAGGATTCGGCAAAAGGGAAGCCGAATAGCGGCGGGAGCACGATAAGCAACCCGACCCCTACCAGCACGGCCGGGACAAAAATCCGCTCGAAGCGGTCGGTGAAGCGCTGGGTGGGGGATTTCTGCGTCTGTGCTTCGGCCACCATTTCCACCATGCGCGACAGTGTGCTCTCCCGCGCCAGCTTGGTGACCTCGACGACCAGCGCGCCTTCGCCGTTGACCGTGCCGGCAAACACCTTGTCCCCCGGCTGCTTGTCCACCGGCATGGATTCGCCGGTGACCGGAGACTGGTCCACCGCCGAGTTGCCCGATGCCACCTGGCCATCGGCAGGGATGCGCTGGCCGGGCTTGACGATCACCCGGTCGCCGCGCTGCAATGCTTCGACCCGCACCTCGATCTCCACGCCATCCCGCTGCACGATGGCGGTCTTGGGCGCGAGTTCCGCCAGCGCCTCGATCGCCTTGCGCGCGCGGTCCATGGCCATGTGTTCCAGCGCATGCCCCAGGCTGAACAGGAACAGCAACAACGCGCCTTCTACCCAGGCGCCGAGCGCCGCCGCCCCGGCCGCCGCGACGATCATCAGGGTGTCGATGTCGAAGCGACGGCTGCGCAAACTCTGCCAGGCGTCACGCAAAGTATAAAAGCCACCGGCGGCGTAGGCGCCCAACAACAGGCCGAGTGCCAGGCCGCGCGGCGCGCCGGCGAGACCCGCCAGCCAGCCGGCCAGCAACAGCAAGCCGGCAACACCACTCAAAATAAGCTCGCGATGCTCGGCGAACCATCCGGCCTCGCGGCCTTCCTCCAGCACGGCATAACCGAGCGCCTGGATGCGCCGGACAATTGCCGGACGCTCGATTTTCTCGCTGTCGTATTCCAGGCGCAACCGTTCCGCAGCGTAGCTCACGGATGCTTCCAGCACGCCGTCCATGCGCGACAGCGCGTGCTCGATCACCGTGGCGCAGGTGGGGCAGTCCATGCCGTCGATACGCAGGCTCTCGTGACGATAGTGGTTGCCGAGTTTGGCCCCGGCCGCTTGCGCCAGCTCGCGTACCCGACTCACGCTGAACTGCTGCGGATCGTAGTGCAGGCACAGGCGGGCGCTGCCGTCTTCGCTGATCAGGTGTACTTTTTCCAAGCCTTCGGCCTGCAGCAGTTCAGTCAGCCGCCCTACGCAGGCATC
>DAIAMA010000119.1 GCA_027438535.1 bacterium | reverse complement strand
ATAGCTGCCGAAGGGCATGTCGGCGGCAATGAAGGCGCGGCTGGAGCCGCGCGCCACGCATTCGACGTGGTATAGCATATCGGCCAACGTTACCGGCAGCGTCGATTCGCGCCCTTGCAATACCATGCCGAGCGAATCGCCCACCAGCAAAATATCCACGCCGGCTTCTTCCAATAGCTTGGCGAAGCTCGCGTCGTAACAGGTGAGCGCGGCGATTTTCTCGCCCTCGCGCGCCATCTTGTGCAGTGTCGTCAACGTGGTTCGCATCATTCGCCCCGGTTGAAGAACTCGCGCCCGCCGCGCATCGCTTGGATGCGCGACAGCAGCAACTCGAAGTCCTTGGCATCGTCCACGAAATTGAGATTTTCGCTATTCACGATCAACAAGGGCGATGCCTCGTATTGATAGAAATAGCGGCTGTAGCTTTCCGCCAGCCGCTCCAGATAATCCTCGCTGATCGGCCGCTCGTAGCTCACGCCACGCCGCCGCACCCGCTCGTGCAGCACCTCGACCGGCGCTTGGAGATAGATGACCAGATCGGGGTTCGCGGTTTGCGGCTGCAAGTGCGCGTAAATTTGCTGGTACAAGCGAAACTCCTGATCGGAGAGCGTCAGCCTGGCGAATAAGGGGTCTTTATCCAGAATAAAATCCGCCACCGTCGGCCGGCCGAACAAATCGGTTTGTTTCAAGCCGCGCACTTGCTCTACCCGCTGGAACAGGAAAAACAATTGCGTGGCGAGCGCATGGCGCTCCATATCCTGGTAAAACCGGGGCAAGAAGGGATTGGCCTCCGCGCCTTCGAGCAAGGTATTGGCTTGCCAATAATCGGCGAGTTTTTTCGCTAAGCTGGTCTTGCCGACACCGATCGGGCCTTCCACCACGATATAGCGATAGCGTTGCGCCAGCATTATGCCACGCGCGTGATGGCTTGGTGGCTTGCGCGCGCGAGCCAGTCCGCGGCTCGGCCTTTGCCGGGAATCATGCAGTCCGGCGCGATCTCCACCAGCGGCAGCAACACGAAGGCCCGCTCATGCATGCGCGGGTGCGGCAAGGTCAAACCCGGTTCGTGAAAAATCAAATCGCCGTAAAGCAAGAGATCGAGATCCAAAGTGCGCGGCGCGTTGCGGAAATCGCGCACACGCCCAAAGGTGCGTTCGATGCCTAGCAAGGATTGTAGCAAATCGTGCGGAGCGAGTCCGGTTTCGATGCGCGCCACGGCATTGATGAAATCGGGTTGCGCGGCATAACCCAGCGGCGCGCTGCGATAGCACGCAGACTGCGCGCTCAACCGCGTTTGCGGCAATTGCGCCAAGGCCGCGAATGCTTGCTTGATTTGCATTTCGGGTTCGGCCAAATTACTGCCAAGCGCGACGAAGGCGGAATGTAGAAGCATGTCATTCATAAAGCGGTACGTTTATTCAGTCCGCCGCAGGCACGGCCGCGCTTGGTTTTTTACCGCCCCGGCGCCGGCGTTTGCGCGCGGGCGCTTCGTCTTTGATCAGCATGCGGTTACGTTCTTCGTCGTCCGCGAATTGGAAGCGCTCCCACCATTGCCCCACTTGCGCGTCGAGCTCGCCGCTTGCGCAGCGCAACAACAGAAAATCGTAACCCGCGCGGAATTTCGGGCTCTCCACCAGCCGGAAGGGACGTTGCCCGGCACGCTGCAAGAAGCGTGGCTGCATGCTCCAAATCTCGCGCATGCCGGCGGTGTAGCGGCGCGGGATCGCCAGATTCTCGACCTGAGTCTGGATCACATCGTCCATCGCCGCGTCGAGCGCCGGTAGCGGCCGCAGGTCTTGGGTCTGATAGTGCTCCCAGCGCGTCAGCACTTCATGCCAGACCAAAGTCGCGAACAGGAAAGCCGGTGATACGGGTTTACCCGCATTGACTCGCTCGTCGGTGGATTGCAACGCGAGGGTAATGAAACGTTCGCCCATCGGCTGCTCCAAAATGGCATCCAACAGCGGCAACACGCCATGATGCAGCCCTTCTTCGCGAATCCGGCGCGCACTGGCCAGCGCGTGCCCGGAATGGAACAGCTTCAGCATCTCGTCGAACAAGCGCGACTTCGGCACGTCTTGCAACAAACCGGCCAAGGCACGGATCGGTTTCTGGGTCGCGCTATCGAGTTTGAAATCGAGCTTGGCCGCCAGGCGCACCGCGCGCAGCATGCGCACCGGGTCTTCGCGATAGCGCGTTTCGGCGTCGCCGATGATGCGCATCACGCCGCGCTTCAAATCGTCCATGCCGTGCAAGTAATCCCATACCTCTTGCTTGGTGGGATCGTAATACAAAGCGTTCACCGTGAAGTCGCGGCGCGCCGCGTCTTCGAATTGACTGCCGAAGACGTTGTCGCGCAATAAACGCCCGCTATCGCTCTTGCGATGATCGTCATCTTCCTCGTCTTCATCGCCCCCGGCGGGCGCGGCTTGTCCGCGAAAAGTGGTGACCTCGATCGTCTCGCGCCCGCACATAACGTGCACGATGCGAAAACGGCGGCCGATGATGCGCGAGCGGCGAAACACATCGCGCACCTGCTCCGGCGTGGCGTCGGTCGCGACATCGTAATCCTTAGGTTCCGCGCCCAGCAGCAAGTCGCGCACCGCGCCGCCCACCACGAAAGCGGCGTAGCGCCGGGCACGCAATTCCTCGCATACCTTGAGCGCGCAGGGACTAATACGGTCGCGGGTGATGCCGTGCTTGCGGAGCGGGAGAATGGTGGCTTGGCCACCGGCCGCGCTTTTCTTATTCAGAAGGCGGCGAATCAGCTTTTGGATCATGCGCGAAGTTTACTACAAAGTGCGTGCCGGATTCAGCACGCTGCCTTATGCGGTCGCCCCCGCTCGCACATACTCCTCGATCATCTTCGGTTTGCCGTAATAATAGCCTTGGGCAAAGTCCACGCCGATCCGCGTCAAGACCTCCACGGTCTTGGCGTCTTCCACATGTTCGGCGATGGATTTGGCGCCGAAGAGCGCGGAAAGCTCGCGAATATGCTCGACGATCTTCGTGTCTTGCGGGCTGGTGAGGATTTGCTGTACGAAGCTGCCGTCGATTTTAACGAAATCGGGTTTGAGTTGGCGCAAATAGCTGTAAGTGGAATAGCCCGCGCCAAAGTCGTCGAGCGCGATCTTGCAGCCGCCGGTGCGCAGCTTGTCAAGCTGCTTGAAAAAACCCGCGGTCATGTCGGTGGTTTGGCGCTCGGTGAATTCGATGGTGATCGAACGCCCTTGCGCCTGCGGCGATTGCAGCAAGGCGCTAAACTCGTCGCGGAATTCCGGCGCGAAAAACGAGCTCATGCTGATATTGACGAATAAATGCACGCCCTTGGGCACGGACAGCAGCGCCTTGTTGATGATGAACAGATCCATCTCGCGAATCAGCCCCAGGTCTTCCGCGATCAACACGAATTCATCCGCCGGCACGTAGTCATTGCCGCGCTTAAGGCGCGTGAGCACTTCGTAGGCCATGACCTCGTTCTTGCGCAAGTCGAAAATCGGCTGCAAAAACGGCGCGATCATGCCGTTGTTGAGCGCATTGCGCAGCTCGAAACCTTGGGTGAAGATATCCATGATCGCCTCGCCCATGTCTTTCGACAGGGTATCGACGCGGTTGCGTCCGCTCTTTTTAGCGTGATACAGCGCCACATCGGCGGCACGCACCAAATCTTGCGGTGTTTTGCCGAAAGCGGGCGCGAGCGCCACGCCGATCGAGGTTTGAATGCGCAGTTCACCCACCGCCAGGTGGATCACGATGCCGGAAAGCTCGTGGTGAATATGCCGCGCCGCGAGCTGCGCTTCTTCTTCCGTCACATTTTGCAATATTACCGCGAACTCGTCGCCCGCCAGCCGCGCCACGATGCCGCCTTGGCTGACCGCGTTAAGCTTGTTCGCCACGGTGCGCAATACTTCGTCGCCCACGGGGTGGCCATAGGTATCGTTGATGAATTTGAAGCCGTCGATATCGATAATGAGGAGCGCGAGCTGGCGGCCGCGGGGGAGGTTCATGGCCATCATATTGACCAGCATCTCGTCGAAATGGCGGCGATTGAACACCCCAGTCAGCGGATCGGTGATGGTGAGGCGATACAGATCTTGCTCATGCTCGCGCTGCAAGGCCTGGAGTTTCAGATTTTCGCTGACATCTTCCAGCGTGCTGACGATGCCCGTGAATTCGCCCGTACTGGTATATTGCAGGGTAGTGCTCATGCGCAACCATACCGAGTGGCCGTCTTGCGCACGCACTTCGATTTGCATGTCATAGGTATGCAGCTGCTCCAGGCGGCCGAACACGAAGTGCGCTTGGTGCTGCGGCTGTACCAAGAATTGCGAGAACGGCTTGTTCATGCAATGCGCGACGGCGTAGCCGGTAAGCTTTTCCCACGACGGATTCAAAAACAGAATTTTTCCGGAGTGATCCAGCTCCACCAGCACTTCGCGCATATTGTTCACCAAGTTGCGCAAGCGCAGTTCATTGCTCGCCAATTGACCGCGCGTGCGCTCCAAGTCCTCGATCTGCTGGCGCATCACCTTGGCGGATTGCACGAACGCCGCGGTGAGATGGCGCACTTCGTCGCTCGCGCCTTCCGCCGGCGCGATCGTGGTGTCGAGATTACCCCGGGTAAATTCCCGCGCCATCACCGTGAGCGGCCCCAGCGGCGAGACGAACAATTTAATCAAGACCTGGATCGCGATTAAATCCAGCGCCAGCAGGATGAACAATAGATAAGCGACATTTCCCAGTAAGTTGCGGATGTCGCGGTTGATGGGGCCGTTCGACAAATAAAGCGTCATCACGCCCCCCGGCTTGCCATCGCGCCAGAGTTGGGTGGCGATGCCTTCTTTCAATCTGGCCAGCCTAAACCAACTCACCACCGGATGTGGCGCTTCCGCCGGCTTCATTTTCTCGAACAATGTTTTGCCGCCGGCATCCGTAACGATAATACCGCCGATCA
>DAIAMA010000118.1 GCA_027438535.1 bacterium | reverse complement strand
GGAGCAAATCACCCGTGTACAGCACAGCCGCCCGCTGCAACTTGTTGAGCTGTCTTGAGGCCAATGCATCACGCGCCGCCTGCTCGAACGCATCGACGTCCGTCGCCACGCCACCGGGTGCAGCGAGGGTCACGAGATTTTGGGTGGCGGTAATCCATTTACCTGTTTCGGAACCCGCCGCGCAAGCGGCAAAGGCTTTGCGCAATTGGTGCAGTGCCTTATACAGTTGCGCGGCGCCGCCGGCAGGGTCGAGGCCTGGCCACAGCAACTCCATCACTTGGTCGCGGACCAGCTGATGGTCGCGGTTCAAGGCCAGCAACTTCAGCAAAGCCGGCACCTTGCGGCCCGGGATATCGTCGCTATTGAGCCTCATCCCGGAAACGCGGACCTGGAATCGACCGAGAAGGGAAATTTCAACCGTGTTTTTATTCATTCATCCGAATCGGAACCAATGAAGATTTAAGGGTTTGTTGAAAATCGCTCCGAAAAATGTGAGTGCGTAATTTTCAAATTCGTTTTTCTGATCCAGGTTGCCGCCCGGTGAGTTGCCGCCTGGTGACCCGTGGAGCGTTTTTATCTACTCCTGTTTGTCGATTCACCGCGGTTTCGCGGTGCTCTGGCGCATTTTGGACGCACCTGTCCCTATGCCGCTCGCTCCTGCCCCAGCCAATCAATACATGAAACCAAAAGGCTTGTGTCATCGCCACTCAGAACAGCAAGAAGCTATTTAGCCGCGACGTAAGCCTTGAAGTCGTAATGTTCGAAAATGCTCAGCGCCGCGGGCGAATGCAAGAAGGCGACCCACAACTTGCCCGCCTTGGGATGCGCAGCACCCTTAACCACCGCAGAAGCGTAAATCGCCGTCGTGTTTTGTTCCGCCGGAATCGCTATATTGCTGATGGGGTGGCCGGCCTGCTCTTGGAAAATAGCCTCGGATTTCCATGTCACGCCGGCATCGGCCAAGCCTTGCATGATGAACAGCGGTGTCTGGCGATGATGGACATGGGTCAGAATGGTCTCCCCATTTTTGACTTTATCCTCATAGACGTTTTTCGCCAGCGCATCGCCCCCCGCTTTAACCAGAGAAGCCTTAATCTGCCGCGCCACCCCTTCCCACTCCGGGTTGGGCATGGATAGGCGTACGTCCGGCTTACCCAGATCGGCCAAGCCGGTGATGTGCGCCGGGTTATCCTTGGGGATCATGATGGTCAGATCGTTGGTGACATAGGGCACGGCCGGTGCGGTCAGCATACCGTCGGCGATCGCGGCCTTGATTTTTTTCAGGCCGGCGGCGTACACGTCGGGTTTGACCGTCCAGGTCATATTGCCCGCGGTAATGGTGCCGCCCGCGTGCATTTGCTTGAGCAGAATGCCCGGCGGCAGGGTTTCGTAATAGATGCGGCCCTTGTATTGCGGATGCGCTTTCTCGAACGCAGCCACCAGCGGACCCATCGCGAAATAGTAGTTACCGGCGACGAAAATCACCAGCTTGGGATGATCGAGGTTGCCGTGAAAATCCGACAGAACATTGACCTCGGGCACGGTGAATTCCAGGCCCTTGTTGGTCGCCGGCGCATTGGCGCCGTGCTGCCAGGGCGGGAAAATCTCGCCCTTATATTGCGGCGGCTGCACTTTACCGCCTTGCCAGTCGGCATAGCCGGCATGAGCCTGTAACGCGGGCAGCGATATGAGTAGAGACGCACCTAGGGCAGCGACAAGCATGTGTTTGGCGGTTCGTTTCATCGTTGGTCTCCTCGGGTTGGTTTACTTACTGGGTATGTCAATGGCAAGGGATATGGTAAACCGATTTCACTTCAAGCGCGATACACCGCTACCCCGCACAACACGACAACTGTTTCACATCCTTGGTGAAAGTCTGTGCGCACAGTTTCAAGCCTTCCGTCATGGTGAGGTAAGGAAACAATTCCCCAGCCAGTTCCGCGACTGTCATCCGCTTGCGAATCGCGAGCGCGGCGCTTTGAATCACCTCCCCGGCCTCGGCGGCGAGGATTTGCGCGCCCAGCAGGCGCCCGGTATTTTTCTCCGCCACCAGTTTGATAAAACCCCGAGTATCGAAGTTGGCCAAGGCGCGCGGCACATTGTCCAATGTCAGCGTGCGGCTATCGGTTTCGATGTGTTGCGCTTGGGCTTGCGCTTCGCTCAGACCCACCGTGGCGACTTGCGGGTCGGTAAATATCACAGCGGGTACGACCGATAAATCCAATGCCGCATCGCCACCCAGCATATTGATTGCGGCACGCGTGCCGGCGGCAGCGGCCACATACACGAATTGCGGCGCATTAGTGCAATCGCCCGCCGCATAGATGCGCGGTGCGCTAGTGCGCAGATGATCGTCGACGATGATCGCTCCGCCGGCATCGGTCTCGACGCCGGCTTTCGCTAGATCAAGATCGGCGGTATTGGGCTTGCGTCCGGTAGCAACCAGCAGCCGGTCTCCTGTGATAGCTTCCTTGTCGGTATCGAGATGGAATGCACCCGCGTCGAAATGCACCGCTTGTACCTCGGTATGCGTTAGAACGCGCATGCCCTCGCCTTCCAGCGCCGCTTGCAGTGCGTCCCCCACGGCGGAATCTTCTTTGGAGAGGAGTTGCGAGCGCGCAATCAGCGTTACCTGGGCGCCGAGCCGCAGGAATGCTTGCGCCAATTCCAGCGCGACTACCGAGCCACCATAGACGATAAGGTGTTGCGGTATTTCCTCCGCTACCAAGGCCTCGGTGGAAGTCCAGTAAGGTGTCTCTTTCAATCCCGATGTAGCGGGTATCTGCGGCGAACGACCGGTGGCAATCAAAATACGATCGGCATGCAGCGTTTGTTCACCGCCATCGGCGTGTTTGACGATTAAAGTGTCCGCATTTTGAAAGCGCGCGGTGCCACGCACGAGCTGGATGCGCGGATTGTTCTCCAAAATATTTTCGTATTTTGCATGACGCAGTTCTTCCACCCGCGCTTGCTGCTGCGCGACCAATATCTTGCGATCCGCTGTGGATTTGTGCCGGCCAAGACCCGGAAACGGATGATCGGATTGCAGATGCGCCACATGCGCCGCGCGGATGAAAATCTTGGACGGAACGCAGCCCACATTGACGCAGGTGCCGCCAGTCAAGCCGGCCTCGATCACGGTCACGCTCGCCCCTTCTTCGGCAGCGCGGATGGCGGCGGCAAAAGCCGCCGAGCCGGTTCCGATGATCGCCACTCGCATTCCCGAAGAGGGTGCAAGACCCTGCACGTTCATTTTGCTTGCGCGCCTTTGAGCGTAGAGGGGTAACCGGCCGCGGTCGTGGCGTGGGTGAGTTTATCCACGTTGGCTTTGGTGTCGTCATAGGTCACGACCGCTTCCTTGGCTTCGAAAGAAACATTGACCTTGCTTACGCCGGGCACTTTCTCCAGCGATTTTTTAACCGTGATCGGGCATACCTCGCAATACATGCCGGGAACGGAAAGCGTCACCGTTTGCGATGCGGCGTAAGCGGTAGAAAAACCAAAAACCAGAATAGAGGCGAGTAATAGTTTTTTCATGGCAAAACTCCTTTAATAGAAGAGCGGGGCAAGATAGGGGGAAGCGATGGCTAGGCCGATAAGCAGCGCGACCATCCAGAACAGCACTTTGTAAATCCGCTTGGTCTGGGGCATGGCGCACATGGAACCCGGCGCGCATGCTTCGGGCGCCGGCATGCGATAGATTTTTTTCCAGGCGAAGAACAGGAAGATCACCGCGATGCCAAGAAAATACGGGCGAAACGGCTCGAGCCCGGAAAGATTGGCGATCCAGGCACCGCTGATACCGAGCATCACCAGAACCAGCGGCCCGATGCAACATAGCGAAGCGGTAACGGCGGCGATAACGCCGCCAATAAGCGGCCAACGGCTTATCTTTGCTTGCGACATGGGTTTTCTCCTTAGCAGTAGGGCACACTGCGTAGGATAGACACCGTACCATGGTACGGAGTCAAGTAATTTCAGCAAGGCGCTAAGAAGGTCTTGCCACAGAGATCACAGAGTACACAGAGAATTCTCTGTGGCCTCTGTGATCTCTGTGGCTAAATCTTGTTTTTCTTAGCGAGGTTTACGGCTTAAAAAAGCAGCATGCTCGTAGTATGGGCAAAACCATGTATTCAGCCGCCATAGAGTAGTAAAATCACACCATGACTGAAAAGAAAATTATCCCCATCTGGCCCGCGGCTAAAGCCAAAATCGAGGGCCAAGTCGAAGTCGATGACGGCGGGTGCAGCAGCGGCGAGCCGTTTGCGCTCATGGTGCTGGGTGGCATGATGGAACCCGAGTTCACGGAAGGCGACATCATCGTGTGCGAGCCGGATGGCGTGGCGCGCGACGGCTCGTTCGTGGTGGCGCAAGTCGACGGCGAATATTATTTTCGCCAGCTGCAAATCCTCGAAGGAGGCTGGTACATCAAGGCCCTCAACCCCAATCACCCGACGCTGAAGCTGACCGGCCCCGAAGCGGTCGTGGGCGTGGTGATCTTAAAAAAGAAGCCGGGGCGGCGCAAGGAACAGAAATCCTACGTTTGAGAACGCGGCAAACCCAGCCGCTATGCCTGGCCACGCCCATTCCTTCGCGCTCGAAAAATCCGCGCATAAATGACGCCGTTTAGCACGATCACCCCACCGCCCAGCATGAGCTGTATCGTGGACGTGAGCCCTGCGGGATAGATAAGCGGTAACAGGTAGCGCTCGACAAAATCTCCGGAATACAGGCCGCGCCCCGCTAGCGCCCGAAAGTGATTCTCCAACGGCGTGAGCGGACACACCCAGCCCATGATCTCAATCGTCGCACCCCATGCGACCGCGGGGACATGCAGCCATGCAAGGCGCGGCCAGCGCCGCACCAGCAAGCCACCGCCGAGCACGAAGGCGATAAACGCGAAGTGCAGAACCAATACGGCATCGGCGAGGGCTTGATACAAGCGGCTTCTCGGT
>DAIAMA010000117.1 GCA_027438535.1 bacterium | reverse complement strand
AGGCGAACCAGACGAGCCGTCCCAGGGGGATCAGGCAGGCGAGAAATACCAGCGGTTTGGGAAACATAGTGCCTAGAAATACTTGCGCAAATCCATCCCGGCATACATAGCCGCCACTTGCTCGCCGTAGCCGTTGAAGGGCAGCGTCGCGCGCTTAAAAAACTCACCGATGCGGCGTTCGCGTGCCTGGCTCCAGCGCGGATGGTCGACTGCCGGATTCACGTTCGAGAAAAATCCGTATTCGTTCGGCGCGGCGCGCATCCATGCGGTAAGCGGCGCTTTTTCCACGAGGCGGATGCGCACGATGGACTTCGCGCTCTTGAAGCCATATTTCCACGGGACGACTACGCGTACCGGCGCCCCGTTTTGGTTCGGCAGCACTTCACCGTACAGCCCCAAGGTAAGCAGCGTGAGCGGATGTTGCGCTTCGTCCAGGCGCAGCCCCTCCACATATGGCCAATCCAATACCGATGAGCGTTGTCCCGGCATGCGCTTGGGGTCGTACAAAGTGGTGAACTCGACGAACTTCGCGCTACCGGTGGGCTCCACCCGCTTCAAAATCGCGCTGAGCGGCAGGCCCGTCCAAGGAATGACCATGGACCAGCCTTCCACGCAACGTAGGCGATAAATGCGCTCTTCCAGCGGCAGTTTGAGCAAGTCGTCGATGCCGAATGTAGTCGGGCGTTTCACCAGGCCGTCCACCATCACCGTCCACGGGCGGGTAACGAAATTGCGCGCCAAGATCGCCGGACTTTCCTTATCGGTGCCGAATTCGTAGAAATTATTGTAAGTCGTCACATCCTGATACGGCGTGGGCGCGCTATTGGTGCGATAGGCGCCATTTTTTACGCTTGGCAACTTGGTGTTGGCAGAGGCCGGCAGAGGGAACAGCGCCGTTGCCCCGAGCGCGGCAAGACCGGTGATAAAGCTGCGCCGCTCGCGATAAAGCGCGGGATCGGTAATCTCGGAAGGTCGAATGTCGCTAGGGCGGCGGATCAGCATGAAGGGCTCCTTTCAGCGTTAGTCGGGATTCGGGCGGGAAGCTTACATGGCAAGGTAATACGAATGCAGCCGGCACCGTGAACAAAAAGAGGCGCGCTGCCGTACGGCGATAATATACTTTGGAAACCGCTATACCTACATGGTTCCCTAAGGGTTCAGTTGCTTGTATACCACTTCCGCTACGCGCAGCAGTTCCGCCCTGGGCAACTCGCCCGAACCCGATTGAGTTCGTGACGCGCTCTACCGGGACATGGACACTAACTTTTCTATTGATCACCTTGTCGGTCACCCCCTTGCGGCGGATAACCGGGCGCAATGAGCTGATCCGTTACCGGCGTATGCTCGGCCTTTTTGCGTTTTTTTATGCTTGCCTGCACTTCACCACCTATATCTGGTGGGATCAATTCTTCGATTGGGGTGCGATCGTCAAAGATGTGATAAAGCGGCCTTTCATCACGGTGGGATTTGCTTGCTTCGTGCTGCTGATTCCCCTTGCCGCCACGTCGACGCATGCCATGCAAAGGCGGCTCAAGCGGCGCTGGCAGCAACTGCACCGCTTGGTTTATCTCATCGCCATCGGAGGCGTGGTGCATTACTGGTGGCTCGTCAAGAAGGACGTCACACAGCCAGAGCTTTATGCCTCGGTGCTGGCCTTGCTCCTGGGATTTAGACTGGTACAGCGCTTCATCAATACAGCCCCAAGAATCAGCATACCGCGCCAGAGTTAGCCTGAGAAATAAAAAGGGCGGATGGGTTTCCCCATCCGCCCTAAGGCTCTAACTCTTCTCTTCTACTTATTTGAGCAGGGAAGCGACGGTCGCCATTGGCTTCGGAATAACCGGGGCAATGGGCGACGGAGAAGGCGACATCGCCTTTGGCGCTGCCTTCTTAGCCGCGGGTTTCTTCTTAGCGGCAGCTTTCTTGGCTGCCGGCTTCTTAGCTGCCGGTTTCTTGGCTGCTGCCTTCTTAGCCGCAGGTTTCTTCTTAGCAGCGGCTTTCTTAGCCGCTGGCTTTTTCTTGGCAACTGCTTTTTTGGCTGCCGGCTTCTTCTTGGCAGCCGCTTTCTTCGCTACCGGCTTTTTCTTAGCCGCTGGCTTTTTCTTGGCAACTGCTTTTTTGGCTGCCGGCTTCTTCTTGGCAGCCGCTTTCTTCGCAGCCGGTTTCTTCTTGGCCGCAGGTTTTTTAGCGGAGCCGCCAGAGGCGCCCGCTGCGAGCATTTCAAATGTAGACATACTTAAAACTCCTTTAAAGGTAAGTGACCAGAAGCAATGACGCACAGCCACAAGGTCTGCACTCCCTCAGTGGCACCGGTTGTTGCTTCGGGCCCGCAATTGACTCACGCGCAACTCTTACTTTCCGTGACTCAATTGAGAGCAATGCCACCTGGTGACGCGAAATGTATTGCACCCTGTAACGATGCACAAGCCATTTTGTGCAACAAACCGCACTTTTTTGTTATCGGATAAGGAGTTAAAAACTTTAGTATTGAAACGAAACCAATTTTCAAATGGGTTGGTCGTCTCGAATGCCGCGCCTGTAGCTGGATTCGAGACACTGTTTCGAGTCGATACTGATGTACCCAGAAAAAGTAAATTTGTCGCGTGGATGCGACATTTTTTCACTCGCCCGGCGGAAGAACGCCCTCTAGCGCGTAGAGCTGCGCGATTTCTTCGCGTTTGCGCACCAAAAACAGCTGCTCGCCATCCACCATCACCTCCGGCGCACGTGGCCGGGTATTGTAATTAGAGCTCATGCTCATGCCGTAGGCGCCAGCCGACATCACCGCCAGCAAGTCCCCCGCATCCAGCACGAGATAGCGATTTTTCCCGAGAAAATCGCCACTTTCGCACACCGGCCCTACCACATCGAAGGCGCGCTGCTCGCCGGAATGCGGCGCCACTGGCAAGATATCGTGATAGGCGTCATACAACACCGGACGCATCAAGTCATTCATGGCGGCATCGACAACGGCGAAGCTTTTTTCGGCGCCCGGCTTCAGATATTCGACCCGGGTGAGCAGGAGCGCGGCGTTACCGACCAGCGCCCGGCCGGGTTCGAGCAGCAGCCTTAGATTGCGCCCGGCCAGGCGCGATTGCATTGCCTGGGCGTACCGCACGATCTCGATCGGCGTTTCGTCGCGATAGCATATGCCCACGCCGCCGCCCAGATCGAGATGCTCGACGGCAATCCCCGCGGCTTGCAGCCGGTCGGCCAGGTCCAGAATTTTTTCCAGTGCGGCGATAAAAGGGCTCAGCTCGGTAATCTGGGAGCCAATATGGCAGTCGATGCCGCGCACCAAGAGATGCGGCAACTCGGCGGCACGGCGATAGAGATCGAACGCAACACCGTACTCAACCCCAAACTTGCTCTCTTTGAGGCCGGTAGAAATATAGGGATGCGTTTTAGGATCGACATCCGGATTCACCCGCAACGACACCGGCGCCTTACGGCCCATCTCTCCCGCGACTTGATTCAGCCGTTCCAACTCCGCTTGCGACTCGACGTTGAAGCATAAAATACCCGCTTCCAGCGCCGCGCGCATTTCTGGCGCGGTCTTGCCCACACCGGAAAACACCACGCGATCGGGAGCGCCACCCGCCGCCAGAACCCGCGCCAACTCACCGCCGGAAACGATATCGAAGCCGCTGCCTAGACGGGCGAAAAGATTGAGAATGGCAAGATTAGGATTGGCCTTGACCGAGTAGCACAGCAGATGCGGCTGGCCGGCGAAGGCGAGATCGAAGTGCCGATACGCTTCCGTCAGCGCGCGCCGCGAGTAGATATAACACGGCGTGCCTACCGCCTGCGCGATATCGGCCAGCGGCACCTCTTCGGCAAACATGCGCCCGGCGCGGTACTCGAACCCGGCCATTACTTGTCCTGCTGCTGCGCGGGCGGAGCCGGTTGCGGCACGGGCGCGGATTGAGCGGCGGGCGCGGGAAGCACCAGCGGCCCTTTTAAACCGCAACCTTGCACGCCACAGGCGGCACACAATAATATAAAAACAATACGCATCTGGTTCATGGCAAACTTGAACAAGCCTGAATGTTAACAGGGAACCCTCATGACTGAAACCGAGTTCAACCAGCAAGTCGACGCCGTCTTGATGAAAATCGAGGCGGCGCTGGATGCGAGCGGCGCCGATATCGACTACGAAACCACGGCCGGCATATTGACCCTGGAATTCGCGGATGGCAGCAAAATTATCATCAACCGTCAGGGCGCGACCCAAGAAATCTGGGTCGCCACCAAATCCGGCGGCTTTCACTACCGCTGGGACGGCGTTGCTTGGCGCAACACCCGCGATGGCTCGGAACTATTCGCCGCCCTCTCCGGCTTCATCGGCCGGCAAGCGGGGATAGGCATTTCGCTCGGCTAAGGCCAAGCGAAATCGGTTCCGAGTTCCGGGCAAAACCGCAGCCGCCGACCCGGAACTTGGCACTGCGGACCGACCCAATATGGTATTGTATCGAAACCGACATGTGGATTAATGCTGAAATACAAGGGGTGACATGAGGAAAAACGCTTTCACCCTGCTGGAACTCACCGAACGTCTCGGAAATATCATCCGCTCCGAGATGCGCCGCGTGGGCAGCACCTACCGCCTGCATCCAGTGCACCTCCAGGCGCTCTCCTACCTCAAACAGGCCAACCGCTACAGCAACACCCCGCAGGCGCTCACCGAATACCTGGGCCTCACCAAGGGTACCGTGTCCCAAAGCCTGCTCCTGCTATACCGAAAAGGGTTAGTCGCACGCTATGTGGACGAGGCGGATAAGCGCGTGGTACGCCTCAAGCTTTCCGCCGTGGGCAAGCGCTTGGTCAAAGAAGCGCAGCTCGCCCCAGTGTGGCAAACCGCCGCCGCCAATGTCAGCCCGGCGCGGGTCAAAACCACGGTGCTGGTGCTGCTAGAGACGTTGCGCAATCTGCAAGCCATGCACAACGAACGCCCTTTCGGCGTCTGC
>DAIAMA010000116.1 GCA_027438535.1 bacterium | reverse complement strand
ATGATCCTGCTGGACCTCAATATGAAGGACATGAGCGGGATCGATGTGCTCAAGGTAATCAAGGCGGCGGACCTCGATTCTCGTATCATCATGCTCACGGTGTCGGATCAGCAGGAAGATCTGGTGGCAGCCCTGCGTGCTGGCGCGGATGGCTATCTCCTGAAGGACATGGAGCCGGAAGATTTAGTGGCGCATCTCAAGGAGGCTGCGCGCGGGCAGATGGTGCTAAGCCCGGCGCTCGCGGGCCTGTTGGCTCATGCCTTGCGGCAGGAGAGCAAGCCCAAGACGGTGGATGAAGCGGGGTTGACTGAGCAGGAAGAAAAAATTCTCGAGCATATTGCCACCGGCAAGAGCAACAAACTCATCGCGCGCGGACTCGGTATCGCCGAAGGCACGGTCAAAGTTCACGTCAAGCATCTGCTCAAGAAGCTGAATCTTAAATCGCGCGTGGAAGCCGCCGTATGGGCGGTGGCACGTAAGCACTAAAGCGTGAACAAGAATAGTTAATTTCACTGGGAAAGAAATAAACGCCGGATGCCTCTTTACTTCAAGATAAAAAGGTCGTAAAAGAGACATTTTATGTTTTCCTGTCCAATCGTGGGAGCGCGCCATGGAAACCGATCTGCCGTTATACGAACTCAAAGGCAAACGCTTGCTGCCCATCGTGCAAGGCGGAATGGGCGTTGGCATTTCCGCACACCGTCTGGCCGGCGCGGTGGCGAGCCGGGGGGCGATGGGCACCATCGCCAGCATCGATTTACGCCATCATCATCCGGATCTAGTCGAGCAAAGCCGGCATTGCCGCGATAAAGAAAAATTAGACAACTTCAACCTGATCGCCTTGGATCGCGAAGTGCGCGCCGCGCTGAAAACGGCGCAAGGGCAAGGCCTGGTAGCGGTGAATGTGATGAAAGCCGTGACCGAGCATCCGGCCTTGGTGCGCCAAGCATGTGAGAGCGGCGTGCAAGCGGTGGTGATGGGCGCGGGACTGCCCCTGGATTTGCCGGAGATGACGGCGGGCTACCCCGATGTGGCCTTGATTCCGATATTGTCCGAGGTGCGCGGGGTGGGAATCGTGCTCAAAAAATGGATGCGCAAAAACCGCTTGCCGGACGCGATCGTGATCGAACATCCGCGCTATGCAGGCGGCCATCTCGGCGCGCCGAATCTACAAGATGTCGGCAATACGCGCTTCGATTTCCCCGGCGTGCTGGAAGGCGTGTTTCAGTTATTCAAGGAACTGGGTGTCGAGGGCGAGCGCATTCCGCTGATTCCCGCCGGCGGCATCAATACCCACGAAAAAATTCGTGCGCTACTGGCGCTAGGCGCGAGCGCGGTGCAGATCGGCACGCCGTTCGCGGTGACCGAAGAAGGCGATGCACACATCAATTTCAAGAAGGTATTGGCCGAGGCCAAGCCGGAAGAAATCGTCACCTTCATGAGCGTGGCGGGCTTACCCGCGCGCGCCGTCCTCACGCCTTGGCTCAAGAATTATCTTAGCCGCGAAAGCAAGCTGCAGGCTTGTGCCAAAAGTGCCCGCGAGCGCTGCGCCTCATCGCTGCATTGTTTAATCCAATGCGGCTTGCGCGACGGCATCGCGAAAATCGGCCAGTTCTGCATCGATGCTCAGCTTGTCGCTGCCTTGCGCGGCGACGTGAAGAAGGGGCTTTTCTTTCGCGGCTCGGAGAGCCTGCCCTTCGGCTGCGCGATTCGCGGCGTGCAAGAATTGATGGCGTATTTCCTGACCGGCGCCAAGCCGGCGACGTTGGAAGCTTGATTGCGCTCACTGCACTAAACAGGATGAGCCGAGAACAAGCACAACTCAAGCCGTCAACCGGCGATAGAGGCGGTAAGCCCGAAACATATTCCACGCCAACAGCGCGGAAGAGGCACACCACGTAATGGCCGCCATATACACCAACGGCTTAGGCAACGCCGCTGCGCCCAGCAACAATGCTAATGTCGCAACGTGCGCCCAAAGTTGGCGGCGTGCTATTTTGTCGGGAATGATTTCCTTGGTGTTGGGGATGGTGCCGCGCACCGGGCGTTGGCTTTGCAAGTGCAGCCAAATCAAGAACGGCACGATTTTATACAGCATGCCATTGATCGCGGACATGGTGAAACCCACAATCCACAGTACTCCCAGCCACAAGGGATAAAAAGCGGCTGCGCTTAATGCCGGACTGAATTGCGCCACGAGCCAAATGCCGCTGGCGGTGAGTAGGCTTGCCATCCCCAGGCGCCAGAATAGCAGGGTAATATCGGGCACGCGCCGCCGCCGCTTGTGCTGTAGAGACAGCGTGGCAAGGGCGAAGCCGGTCAAGCCCGGCGCCAACCCCAATAGCGCGACCCATTTCGCATTGCCCTCCGCCCACCAGAACGTGAACGACCAGAGCAACAGCATGATGAGGAGCCATGGCGTTAACCAGCATGTGATACGTGTGGCGTAGGCCGGGGTCATCTGAAACATCGGGACGACTTGATAAGCTACGCCGATGATCAGCACGCCAACCCATCCTATGAGCCCCCAGGCCACATGCAAGCCGGTGAGTTTGAGCGCGGGTAAGGCGGCATGATCGGTGAGGATAGCGGCCAGCGTGAGGCCCAGCAGCGCGGTGACGGCCAGTGCGCCCAAGGCGAGCCGCATCGTGCTGATGGTTGCGTTGCGCGCCGCATTGCGGGCGAGGCTATAGGCGGCAACCAGAATGAAGGTGAGCACGGCCCCGGCAAGCAGGGGTAGGGATGCGATCATCGCGATTTTCCATCCCGAAGCAAACCCGATCGCCAGGAGCAATGTTCCGGCGCTAAGCGGTGCATGCACCAGCCACGCCACCAAACGCGGCTGCTTGACTGCGGAGCCGGCGAGCACCGGCAGCATTTGCAGCAGCGCCGCCATCATGCTCATGGTGACGAAACCCAGGGTAAGCAAGTGGGTGATGGCCAGCAGCGCGGGGGACCAGCGCGAGGCCAAGGCCGCCGGCCCGGCGAACAGCAATAGGAGTGCGGCGAGGCAAGCGAATAGCGGTGCGGTGAGAAAGAAGCGCAGAGGTACGGACAGCGGCGGCGCTTGTTCCAATGATAATCCGGGCAGGGCCATCGTTAGCGCCAGATCAGGATTTCGTAGTAGCCGTCCGGGAGCAAGGCAGTTTCGTGATGAAAGCCGTGGTTATCGAGGATGCCATAGAGCGGATAGGGCTCGCGCAGCAACAACAGGCGCAGGCGCTGCTCCGGCTGTAATTCATCTAGCGCCGCAAGGGTGTGTTCCAGCGGTTCGGGGGGTTCCAGGTCGCGTGCGTCTAGCAGTTTGTCTGCTGGAGTCATGGTGAATTTATTGGACAATCGATTGCATGCGCTCGATCAAATCGCCGCTTTCCCGGGCCAGCATTTGGTCGCACATCCGATACAGCATTTGTTCTTCCTTGAGATTGTGCTGTTGCATGAGGATCAGCAGAGTTTCCGACGCACCCGCGTAGGTGCTGGCATTGTGTGACACGAGGGCTTGTTGCAGGTCTTGGAACAATTCGCGCATTTGGGTGTGCTCCATGCGCATCACCTCGGTCGGCCCCTCGGTATGATGAGTGCATTGCTCAAAAGCAGGAAACAACACCGTTTCTTCCTTAGTGAAATGCTGCTGCATGGCCGATAAAAATTGATCGAATTGAATTGCCGCTGCAACCCATTCGCCGTGCAGCGCTGCTTCTTCCGCTACGCTGAAATAGCCATCGCAGCGTTGATGATCGGGTGTCAGGTAAGTGCCGATCTTATCCATGAAACGAGCCCTCGAAACAATAAGATGCGTTAATTTAAGCGCCGAGGCTTGAATTCTCCTTGATGTGTGTCAAGAATAACCGCTAATGGTCGTATTGCCGCAGCGCTTCGATATCGGGGATGGTAATGCGGCGCCCATCAACTTGGATCAGCCCGGCTTCGGTGAGTTGATGCAGGATGCGCGAAAAGGTTTCCGGCGTAAGATTGAGGCGTGAGGCGATGATTTGCTTACTCGCGGGCAGATCAAATTCCATTTGGCCGTTCTGGCCGTTTTCATTTTGCAGCAGATATCCAACCAGCCGTTGTGCGCCGGAGCGCAAGGAATAGGCTTCGACGTCATGGATCAAGCCGTGCAGGCGGATGCTGAGTCCCGCCAGCATTTTGCGGGCAAACGAGTTGTCATGCTCGATGGCGGTGAACAAGGCTTGCTTCGAGATATGCAGCAATAGACTGTCCGTTAGCGCTTGGGCGAACACCGGGTAGGACTTTTCCATGAACATCATCGCCTCGCCGAAACTTTGTCCGGGGCCGATGATCGCCACCACTTTTTCCGCGCCTTGCACGGATGGGAAGGCGAGCTTGATTTGCCCGTGAACGACCGCGTAGAAGCCGTGGGAGGGGTCGCCTTTCTGGAATATGAACTCACCTTTTTGCGGCCTGATCTCGCGGCTGCCTTGCACCAGCAACGCGATATCGTCCTGTCCCAACTGCCGGAATAAGGGGAGATTGGCAAGAATTTCGCTGACGTCGATTTTGTGGTTCGGCATGTAATCCCCAATTTCACACACGCTATCATAAAACGCGCAGGAAGGAATCGGAGTGATGTAAGGAAAGTTGAGCGGGCCTCGCGCGGACATGCTACATTATATTAAGATAAATCGATCCATATAGAGCTTAATTAACCGATCCCCATGTTCCACGTCGCGAATTTTCCATCGATGGTGCTTTCCGATCGCGTGCATACCTTCGGCCAATTTTTGCTGCGGCGCTATGGCGAGCGCGTGCACAAGATCGCGCTGGATGTCGGCTTCACCTGCCCCAACCGCGATGGCGCCAAGGGCCATGGCGGTTGCACCTTTTGCAATAATGCTTCTTTTAGCCCGAACGGGCGCAAGCCGCCTTCGATTCAAGAACAGATGGATCAAGGCCGGCGCGCCATCGCACGGCGCACCCGGGCGCGACGTTTCATCGCGTATTTTCAGGCGTATACCAACACTTACGCCGAT
>DAIAMA010000115.1 GCA_027438535.1 bacterium | reverse complement strand
TCCCACGCCGCAACCGGTGCATTACCGGCCGATGTTCGGCGCCTTCGGCGGTGCGCTTGTCACTTCGCTTACTTTTGTCTCGCAAGCAGCGATGCAGAATCCGGCGGTGCGGGCATTGGGCCTTAAAAAGCCCTTGGAAGTGGTGCGCAATACACGCCACGTTAAGAAACAAGACATGGTGCACAACAACGCGCTACCTAAAGTCGACGTCGACCCAGAAACCTATGCTGTGCGTGCCGACGGCGAATTGCTGGTGTGCGAACCGGCGCAAGTGCTGCCCATGGCGCAACGATATTTTTTGTTCTGATATGCTCGTCATCGAACAACATGCGCCCCTTGATGCCACCGCCACCGAACGGCTGGTGCTGGCATTCGAGCTGCGTTGCAAATGCCGCTTGCGCACACACGCGGAATCAGGCGAGGACACGGGTCTGTTTCTCGATCGCGGCACGGTTCTGCATCACGGCGACAAGATCGCGGCTAACGATGGCCGCATCGTGGAAGTAGTCGCCGCGCCGGAAACGCTGATGGAGGCACGCAGCGCAGATTCCTTGCTGCTCGCGCGCGCCGCTTATCATTTAGGCAACCGGCATGTGGCGGTGCAATTGGGTGACGGTTGGCTGCGCTTCGCCGCCGACCATGTATTACGCGCCATGATACTCGGCCTCGGCTTGCCTATCGCCGAGGTCATCGCGCCGTTCGAACCGGAGTCCGGCGCCTATGGCCTTGGTCACACGCATGGTGGCGAAACTCGCACGACCTCTATCATTCATCAATATCGCGCACTGCCATGAGCCTGCAACTCGCGCGCCTGCTACAGCTTGCCAGCCCCACGCTTCCTGTTGGCGCTTATGCGTACTCCCAAGGCTTAGAGTGGGTCGCCGAATCGGAGGTGGTGCGCGACGAAGCAAGCACGCTCGTTTGGATCGGCGATCTGCTGGAATGGAATATGGGCCGCTATGAGGCGCCGTTACTGGCGCAAATGCTGCGCGCCTGCCGCGCGAATGATGCCGCGCTGCTTAGCGATCTGAATGCGCGCTATCTCGCCAGCCGCGAGAGTGTTGAATTGCGTGCCGAGACACTGCAAATGGCGTTCTCACTGGTGCGCTTGTTGCGTGAATTAGGTGAAGAGAGCGCGCCCACGCTGACGCTCATCCATGCGCTCGAAACACCCGCCTATCCCATTATCTGGGCTTGCGCCGCGACGGCGTGGCAAATCGAGGGAGACGCGGCGCTTACTGCTTATCTGTGGTCGTGGGTCGAGAATCAAACCATGGCGGCGATCAAAGCCGTGCCGCTGGGTCAAGCAGCGGGGCAACGGATTATGTTTGCGCTGGGTGCGCGCATCGCGCCTATCGTCGCGCGTGCGCAGCAACTTTCCGCAAGGGATTACAGCAACTTCGCTCCGGGCTTCGCTATTGCGTGCAGCCAACACGAAACCCAATATTCCCGCTTATTTCGCTCTTGAGAAATGGAAATTATGAACGCTCGTACTCAACCCTTACGCGTCGGCATCGGCGGCCCGGTCGGCTCCGGCAAAACGGCATTAACTTTGTCGCTATGCCGCCTGCTACGCGATCAATACAACATCGCGGTCGTCACCAACGACATCTATACGGAAGAAGATGCGCAATTTCTGGTACGCAATGAAGCGCTCGCGCCGGAGCGCATCATCGGCGTGGAAACCGGCGGCTGCCCGCATACCGCGATACGCGAAGATGCCTCGATCAATCTGGAGGCGGTAGCGCGCCTGTCATCGAAATTCCCGGGCCTCGATGTCATTTTCGTGGAAAGCGGTGGCGATAATTTAGCCGCGACTTTTAGCCCCGAACTTTCCGATCTCACGCTGTATGTGATCGATGTCGCCGCCGGCGACAAAATTCCGCGCAAGGGCGGTCCGGGCATTACCAAATCCGACTTGCTGATCATCAACAAGATCGACCTCGCGCCCATGGTGGGTGCCTCGCTTGAGGTGATGGAACGCGACGCGAAAAAAATGCGCGGTGCGCGGCCGTTTATTTTCAGCAATCTAAAAACCGGCCAAGGGCTCGCGGAGATCGCGCACTTTATCGCGGCGCAAGGTTTGCTCGAAGCGAAACCCTAGCCTGCGTCCGGCGTTATTCGCGCGCGATGCGCTGAATGATCGCATCCAGTTGCGCCAAGCTGGCGTAGTCGATGATGAGTTTGCCCGCGCCTTTTTTTTCGTGCTTGATGGTGACGGCCGCGCCGAGTTTTTCGGCGAGGTCTTCTTGCAGCCTTAAGGTATCGCGATCCGGGCTCGGGTGTTTTTTGGGCGCTTCGGGTTTGAGCAGTTTCGCCACGAGGCGTTCGGCTTCGCGCACCGAGAGGCCCTTGTGCTCGATCTCGTGCGCGGCTTCGAGTTGCTTGGACGGAGAGAGCGGCAGCAGGGCGCGAGCATGGCCCATATCGAGCACGCCTTGCAGCACCATGTCTTGCACCGTTTTGGGCAAATTGAGCAAGCGCAGCAAATTGCTGACCGCGGAACGCGAGCGGCCCACGGCTTCGGCGGCGCCTTCATGCGTCATGGCGAATTCGTCGATCAAGCGCTTGATCCCTTGCGCCTCTTCGATTGGGTTTAAATCTTCGCGCTGAATATTTTCGATCAGCGCCATGGCCAGCGCGGCTTCGTCCGGCACTTCTCGAACGACTACCGGAACCTGTTTCAAGCCGGCGATTTGCGCCGCGCGCCAACGCCGTTCACCGGCGATAATTTCAAAGCGATGGTTCTCCACCTTGCGCACCAGGATAGGCTGCATGATGCCCTGGGACTTGATCGAGTCCGCCAATGCGGCGAGCGATGCTTGGTCCATATGCGCGCGCGGCTGATACTTGCCGGGTTGTAATTGGCCGATATCGAGTTCGCGCAAGGACTCCGAAGCGTCTCCGCTGACGGTGGTGCTTGTGTCGCCAAGCAGGGCGTCTAAGCCTCGGCCTAGGCCTTTGGGTTTTGCCATTTATTGTGATCCGGGTTGCAACTGAATTTGATTTAAGCCGGAGCGGCCGCGCCTTCGCCCCGCTGCAAAAATTCCCCGGCTAAAGCCACGTACGCCAACGCGCCCTTGGAGGCGCGGTCATAGAACAGCGCGGGCTTGCCATAGCTGGGCGCCTCGGCGAGGCGGATATTGCGTGGGATGACGGTGCTGTAAACCTTGTCGCCGAAGTGCCGCTGCAGTTGATCCGACACTTGCTGCGCCAGCGCATTGCGCGGATCGAACATGGTGCGCAACAGGCCTTCGATTTCGAGTTGCGGGTTGAGATTGGCGCGCACTTTTTTCACGGTGTTGACCAAATCGCTCAGGCCTTCCAGCGCGTAGTACTCGCATTGCATGGGGATCATCACCGAGCTCGCGGCCACTAGGCCGTTGATGGTGAGCAGCGATAAAGCCGGCGGGCAGTCAATCAGCACATAATCGTATTGATCGGCCACCTTGGCCAGAGCCAGCTTCAAGCGTTGTTCGCGATGTTCTTCATCCACCAGTTCGACCTCGGCCCCGGCCAGCTCGCGGTTGGCGGGAATGACATCGTAGCCCCCCTGCGGCGCGCGCTGACGCACATCCATCAGGCCGTGGCTTTCCAGCAACACGTGGTACACGGTTTGGCTGAGCTCGCTTTTGTTGATACCGCTACCCGTGGTGGCATTACCCTGCGGGTCAAGGTCGATCAGCAGCACGCGGCGCTGGGCGGCGGCGAGGCTCGCGGCCAAATTGACGCTGGTCGTGGTTTTGCCCACCCCGCCTTTTTGGTTTGCGATTGCGAGTATTTTGGTCATTGTTCCTCCACCCCCATGATGACTAAATGCCGGCTGGCATCCATCCCCGGCACGGTCAGCGGGATGACTTCTTGCGCCTTAAACTGTGGCGGCAGTCTCCCCAATTCGTCGTGGGGGTAGACGCCCTTCATGGCGTAAAGCTTACCGTCTTTTGCCGCCAAGTGCGCGGTGAGGCGTGCAAATTCCCCTAGATCGGAAAAAGCGCGCGAGATCACCGTGTTGAATTTTTCGCTAGGCTGATATTGCTCTACCCGCTCGCACACGACCTCCGTGTTAGTAAGCCCTAGCTCTAAACAGGCTTGTCGTAAAAAGGTGGCTTTTTTGTGATTGGAATCCAGCAGGGCGATTTTCCACGCGGGGCGCGCGATGGCGAACGGTATGCCGGGCAGCCCGGCGCCGCTGCCCACATCGATGACCCGCGTGGCGTGCAAATGGGGCAGCACGGCCAGACTATCCAACAAGTGTTGAGTGAGCATGGCTTCCGGCTCGCGCACCGCCGTCAGGTTGTAAACCTTGTTCCACTTGGCAATCAGCGCCAGGTAATCAAGCAGCTTTTGCTGCTGTATCGCATCCAGACTCAAGCCGAGCGCGCTTAACCCCGCGGCTAAGGGTCGGGCCAGGCTCATGCGCTTTTCTTTTTGGCGGCGCCGCGCTTCAAGTGCACCAAGAGCAAGGAAATCGCGGCGGGGGTTATGCCCGAAATACGCCCGGCCTGGCCCAAGGTTTCCGGCTTATGCTGGTTAAGCTTTTGGCTGACTTCTATGGACAGCCCGCGTACTTCGCGATAATCCAAATCCAAGGGCAATTTGAGCGACTCTTGGCTGCGGCTGCGCTCCACCTCGTCTTGCTGGCGTTCGATATATCCGGCGTACTTGGCCTGAATTTCGATTTGCTCGATGACCTGCGGGTCGCTCTCGCCGATGCCTGCGCCGGGCAGACTCATAAGGCCGGTATAGCTGACTTGCGGTCGCCGCAGCAGGTCGATGAGCGCGTGTTCGCGCTCGATCGCCTGGCCAAGCACGCGCACCGCATCTGCTTCTGACAGCATGCGCGGGTTAACCCAGGTGGCTTTTAGCCGCTCTTGCTCGCGCGCGATGGCTTCGCGCTTTTGCTCGAAATGCGCCCAGCGCACATCGTCCACCACGCCGAGCTTGCGGCCCATTTCGGTGAGTCGCAAGTCAGCATTATCCTCCCGCAAGCTCAGGCGATACTCGGCGCGGCTGGTAAACATGCGATAGG
>DAIAMA010000114.1 GCA_027438535.1 bacterium | reverse complement strand
ATCCCTGTTATGTGCCATGGATGACGGCACCTCGGTCGAAGTGGCCGTGGTTGGCAACGAGGGCATGCTCGGCGCCTCGATATTTCCAGGAGACAACACCGCCTTGACCCAGGCCACGATCCTGAACACCGGCTCCGGCTATCGGCTGAGCGCGAAATGGCTAAAGCATGAAATCGACCATGTCGGCGCTTTACAGCGTGTGTTGATGCGCCACACTCAAACGCTGATCGCACAAATGGCTCAGACGAGCGGCTGTATCCGGCGGCACTCGGTAGAACAGCAATTGTGCCGCTGGTTACTGCTAAATCTTGATCGCGCGCCTTCCGGCAGCTTGGCGATGACACAGGAATTGATGGCCGGCATGCTCGGAGTACGCCGCGAAAGCATCACGGAGGCGGCCGGAAAATTACAGATGGCCGGGCTCATCAGCTACAGCCGTGGCCGCATCGAGGTGCTTAATCGGCCGGGATTGGAGACACAAGCTTGCGAATGCTACGACGTGGTGAAAAAAGAATTCGACCGCTTGCGCTCGGACTTGATCGCGATATGGCCGGGTTCAAATGCTTGCGCGCAGGAAACCTCTCCGCGCTATGCCAGCGCTTGAGTTCGCGCCGGTACGGCAGCCTATAAAGTTATCAGCTCAAGGAAATCCAGGAAAAACCAGCCAATAATTTTCCGGCACGCTGCCACGCCATGGCTGTGCGGCGCACGCTCCATTCATTTCGCACCCGCAACGGGGGCAGATTCGACAGCCTGCCCATGATATGATTGCGGCGCAAATATAGGCGGAGAGCGGGCATGGGAAAGTTGCTGGTCATCATCATTGGCGCCTTCATCATCTATCAGATGTTGAAGGGATACTTTCGCAATTTGCAGCAGCCCCCTGCTTCCAATCCGAACACCCCTCGGCCCGCCGCCGAGAATATGGTGCGCTGTGTCCAATGCGGCGTGAACGTGCCGCAAACCGAGGCCATCTTCAGCCGTGGAGAATTTTTCTGCACCGACGAACACCGCCGGCTCCGCCAGCAATAATGCGCTAGGCACGCTGCGCGACGGCTGGCCGGATAGGCTGTCGCACCAGCCGCATCTCGCCAATACGTATTGGCGCTCGCTGCATTACTTCAACCTTTATCGCATGATCGCGGCCGGCATTTTACTGCTGGCGCATCTGCTGCTGCCCGGACGCAATCCGCTCGGCGCCCTGAGTCCCCATATTTACGTTCTCGCCAGCGTGCTGTACTTGCTGTTTGGCGGCTTGGTCATTATCGCGATTCAAGCGCGCTGGCCGCGCTTCGAAATCCAGCTCTCCGGCCAAGTCATGGCCGATATTCTGCTCATCACGATGCTAATGTATAGCAGCGGCGGCCTGGTCAGCGGGCTCGGATTATTGATCTTGGTGACGCTGGCCGCGTCGAGTCTTATCGCGCGCGGCCGGCTGGCCATGTTTCACGCCGCGATCGCTACTATCGCGATCCTGCTCGAGGAAACCTATCTCACCTACACCCGTGGCGAGACGGGCAATTATCTGCAAGCCGGCTTGTTGTCGATCACCTATTTCGTCATCGCCGGACTCGGATATTATCTGGCGAAACGGCTGACAGTAAGTGAGGCGATCGCGCAACGCCAGCGCGTCGACTTGGCGAATCTGGACGCGGTAAACCGGCTGGTGATCCAGGATATGCAAGATGGCGTGATCGTCGTCGATGGCGACAACCGCGTGCGTCAAATCAATACTCAGGCGGAGCGGCTGCTCGGCCCGCTGTTGGGAAAGCCCGGCGACATCACGATTGCAAGCTATTCGGCAAGCCTGTCCGAGCGCATCGCGGAATGGCGTGAATCCGGCGATATCAGCGTGCTGCCGCTGCGCACGCCGGGCGGCACCCGCTCGTTCCGCGCGCGTATTACCCCCATCGGCACCAAGCGCGCCTTGGGCGCAGTCATCTTTCTCGAGGATTTGAGCCGCTTGCAGGCGCAAGCGCAGCAATTAAAGCTCGCCGCGCTAGGCCGCCTCACCGCCAATATCGCGCATGAGATTCGCAATCCCCTAAGCTCGATCGGCCATGCAACGCAATTGCTGCAAGAGGATGAGCGTTTCGATGCGATGCAAAAGCGCTTGCTCGAAATTATCCGCGACAATACCTTCCGCCTCGACCGCATGGTGCAGGATATCTTGCAGCTCAACCGCAAGGATCGCGGCCAGCCCGAGCCGATTCATCTGGCGCAATACCTCGCCACTTTCCGCCAGGAGTTTTGCCAGGCCGAGCGGATTCCGCCCGGCGCGATCATAATCGAGGCCGACCCGGCTCTTTCCATGCGCTTCGATCGCTACCACTTACATCAAGTATTGTGGAATCTATGCCGCAATGCCTGGCGCTATTGCCAGCAGCGCGCGGGCAGCATCCGCTTGGTGGCAAGCCGGGCGGCGGCCGAGAATGTAATACAATTGGACGTGATCGATGATGGCGCCGGGGTGCCAAGTGAAATCCAAGCGCAATTGTTCGAGCCGTTTTTTACCACCGAAAGCACCGGCACCGGACTGGGACTATACATCGCGCGTCAACTCGCGGAAGCAAACGACGCCACCCTGGATGCCCTGGAGCTCGCCCAGGGCGGGCAATTCCGGCTCTGCGGTAAAGGAGTAATGCATTGAAGCAACCCTCGGCGGGCCACAACAAACTCACCGTGCTGATCGTCGACGACGAAGCGGATATTTTGGAACTGCTCGAGCTCACGCTACTGCGCATGGGGCTCGAGTCGAAGCGCGCGATGAAAGTCGCCGATGCGATCGCCTTGCTTAAATCCCAGCCTTTCGATTTGTGCTTGACCGACATGCGGCTACCCGATGGCACCGGTATCGAGTTGGTGCAATATATCGGCCAGCACCACCCGGAATTGCCGGTGGCGGTCATCACCGCCTACGGGAACACCGAAAATGCCGTGGCGGCGCTCAAGGCCGGCGCATTCGACTACATTCCCAAACCGGTGTCGCTCGAGCAACTGCGCGCGCTGGTCAAATCCGCGCTCAGCGTCAGCGAAAAGGACACGCAAGAAACACCGCAGCGCACTTTGCTCGGCAATTCGCCGGCGATTCAACTGGCGCGCGATATGATAGACAAACTCGCGCGCAGCCAAGCGCCGGTCTATGTCACCGGCGAATCGGGCTGCGGCAAAGAACTCGCGGCGCGGCTCATTCATGAAAAAAGCGCACGCCAGGCGCAGCCCTTCGTACCCGTGAACTGCGGCGCAATCCCGGAAAACCTCATGGAAAGCGAATTCTTTGGCTACAAGAAAGGCGCTTTTACCGGCGCCGATGCGGATCGTGACGGCTTTTTCCAGGCCGCGAACGGCGGCACGCTGTTTCTGGATGAAGTCGCCGATTTGCCGCTCTCGATGCAAGTCAAACTCCTGCGCACGATTCAGGAAAAGAAAGTGCGCAAGGTGGGCGCGACCCAAGAAGACCCGATCGATGTGCGTATCATCAGCGCCACGCATCAAGCGCTGTCGAACTTGGTCGAAAGCGGCCGGTTCCGGCAAGATTTATACTACCGGCTGAACGTGATCGAACTCAAGATGCCGCCGCTGCGCGAAATGCGCGAGGACATCCCGTCTATCGCGCAAGCGCTGCTCGAACGCTTGGCCAAGCAATCCGGCGCACCGGTACCGGCGCTGAGCGACGATGCGATTGCCGGATTGCGCGACTACGCCTTCCCCGGCAACGTGCGCGAACTGGAAAATATTTTAGAGCGCGCGCTCGCCTTATGCAGCGGGAACAAGCTCGGACGCGACGATCTTTATCTCAGCCTGCCGGACGCCGCAACACTGGACGATGAAACCCGCGAACCCGACGCGAAATGGCCGCTGCAGGACTATTTGGATCGCGTGGAACGCGAGGCGATCATGGAAGCGCTGGAAAAAACACGTTACAACAAAACGGCGGCGGCGAAACTGCTGGGTATAACCTTCCGCGCCTTGCGCTATCGCCTAGAACGCTTGGGAATCGAATAGTCGGGGAACACCGCGATCGAACGCGGACGCGGTTCATTTCCCAGGATGCGCTATACCGTTCTCATTGCTTGCCATAATACGTGGTCAAATATTCCACGATCTTTGGAATATCGTCTTTATTGATCGGCGCATGCATAACGTTCACCATTTTATTGACCTCTGCCTCCCAGCCTTTCCGATCCAGAAATACCGAGTTCATTTGGATATAGTCCGTACTGTGGCAAACCGCGCAGTTGCTGGCCACTAAATCCTTATTGGGGCCATCCTTGAGCTTGATTTGGCTTTCGTCCGCGAACGCGGCGGAAGCAATCAGAGCGAGCGACAAAAACAGATATTGGTTCATGGCAGGCTCTCCTTTAAGCGACCTCGACGGTGATTTTTTGTACGATATTGTGATGGTAACCCGCCGGGTTCCAGATTAATCCGAACGTCTGCGTACTGCCGGCGCGGTTGCTTGCTCGCGCCATGACGTCGTACTTGCCTTTTTTCTGCGGTTGAAAGCGGTAGGAAAATTGCCGCCACGAATAATTGCCGTAGTCCTTTCCGAGTGTGGCATCGCGCCAGGTATAGCCGCCGTCGGTGGAAATTTCTACCAACTGGATGCCCCGGCCGGAATCCCAGGCGATGCCCTTCACCTCGATGGCTTGACCATGCTTGAAACGCTGCCCTTCCTTGATATTGGTCATCAGCGAATTCACCACCATCTCGGTAATCGGCGTCATGGTGTC
Source organism: bacterium (assembly GCA_027438535.1). Taxonomy (GTDB): domain Bacteria; phylum Pseudomonadota; class Gammaproteobacteria; order Burkholderiales; family Thiobacteraceae; genus RBG-16-58-11. Next base: position 316 of record DAIAMA010000114.1, on the reverse strand, counting down.
GGTGGGCCGCTCTTGGGATACGAAACGATCCACTTCGGGGAATTTTCCGATCGGAATGCGGTAAGCCACGCGCATCCAGAAACCATCCCAAGGCTTGGAGACTACGTTGAGCTCCGTGATCATCTTGGTCCAATAGGTGGCAGTCCAGCCGGGCACGATCAGGCGTACCGGGAAACCGTTTAAGTAGGGCAAGGGCTCGCCGTTCATTTCCCAAGCGAGGATGGTGTTCTCGTCCAGCGCTTTCCACATCGGCGTAGTTCAGCACGCGGCCGTGAAACTTCACCGGGTACAACACCTCCGCGCGCGGAAATTCCCA
>DAIAMA010000113.1 GCA_027438535.1 bacterium | reverse complement strand
TGCAGGCGCTGGAACAGGAGCGGCTCGTCTCCGAGCAGCGCCACGATCCGCTGCGCGACAAATTGGAACAGATGCGGCTCAAGGAGCAGGAAACGCGCTTGGCGAACGAGCAAGCGGCAACGCAGCTGGAAGAAGCCGGCGCGGATGTGGAAGCGCTGGCGCAGTTGGCGGAAAAGGGTGCGAAAGCCGACCATCTGCAGCGCGAAATCAATCGTCTGAAACAAGAGATCGAGGCGCTGGGCGCGGTGAATCTGGCGGCGCTGGACGAGCTGCAAGCGGCGAGCGAGCGCAAGCAATATCTGGATGCGCAGTCGGCCGATTTGATGCAAGCGGTGGAAACGCTGGAAGATGCGATCCGCAAAATCGACCGCGAAACCCGCGCCCGGCTGCAAGAAACTTACGACACCGTGAATGGTTATTTCAAGGAATTGTTCCCCTCCATCTTCGGCGGCGGGCATGCGGAATTGGTGCTCACCGGCGAAGAAATTCTCGATGCCGGAGTGATGCTCATCGCCCAGCCGCCGGGCAAGCGCAATAATTCGATCCACTTGCTTTCCGGCGGTGAAAAAGCGCTCACTGCCTTGGCGCTGGTATTTTCGCTGTTCAAGCTTAATCCGGCGCCGTTCTGTTTGCTGGACGAAGTGGATGCGCCGCTGGATGACGCCAACACCGAACGCTATTGCGAGTTGGTGAAGAAGATGAGCCAGCATACCCAATTCATGTTCGTCACCCACAACAAGATCACGATGGAAATGGCCGAACAATTGATCGGCGTGACCATGCCCGAATCGGGCGTATCGCGCATCGTCGCGGTGGATGTGGACGATGCGATGAAAATGCAAGAACAAGCCGTGGCTTAATGATGCGGCATGAAGATATTTGAAGCCGCATTCCCTCACCCCAACCCTCTCCCAGAGGGCGAGGGGGTCTTCAGGCGCCAGATGAAGTTAAAATTTCATCTGGCGGGTTTTATACAGGAAATGAAACGACTAAATGAGTGATCTGCATATCAGCTTGATCGTGTTTGGCTTGGTGGTCATCGCCGGCGTGGTCGGCTACAACTGGATACAGGAGCAAAAGTTCCGCAAAATTGCCCAGCAACGCTTTCAAGCGCCACGCGAAGACGTGTTGATGCAAGGCGATTTGCAGGCAGCGGAAGCCGAGTCCGCGAAGGGGCCCGCCACCCTGGCGCGCGAGACGCTCGATGATGTGCGCATCGAGCCGCGCATGAGCGAAACCGAGCCGCCGGTAGCGGAGCCCGTGCCGGAAGAACCAGCGGCGATGGAAGTACCGCCCGCGGCTAGAGGGGCGGCGCCTCAGCGCAAACCGGAGCATGCCGTGCCGGATGAGATTGATGCCACTATCGATTATATGGCGCGCCTGGATTTTGCCGAACCGCTGCAAGCCGCCACGGTGCGCGCCGCTCTGGGTGAAGCCAGCTTTGGCAAGCGGGCGATTTGGTGCGGGCTCAATGCGAGCGGGCAATGGGAGGCAGTGGAAACAGCGCGGGACCGCGTGGAGTTCTCGGCGCTCTATGGCGGGCTGCAGTTAGCGGATCGCGCCGGCGCGATAAGCAGCGAAGACCTCAATCGATTTACCGATCATGTGCAACAAGTGGCGGAAACGCTGATGGCGGTAGCGCAACTGCAAGAGCGCCAGGGTGCGCTCGAAAACGCGGCCAAACTCGACGAATTTTGCGCCGATGTGGATATTCTGGTGGGGATCAACATTATCGCGCTGGAACAAGAGGTTTTCGCCGGCACCAAGATTCGCGCTTTGGCCGAAGCGGGCGGGTTCAAGCTCGCGAGCGACGGCACTTACCACTACTACGATGATCATGGCACGGGACTCTATTCTCTCAGCAATCAAGAGTCCGCTCCGTTCAGCGCCGATGAAATGAAGCATCTCAGCACGCATGGTCTAACCTTGCTGTTCGATGTGCCGCGTGTTCCGCATGGTTTGCGCGCCTTCGATCATATGATGCTGTTCGCGCGCCAGCTCACCGATTCGTTAAAGGGCCTGATGGTGGATGACAATCTGCGCCCCCTGACCGATGAAGGCATCGCCAAGATCAAACAGCAATTGTCGCTGATCTACGGCAAGATGGACAAAAACGGCATCACCGCCGGGTCGCCACGCGCGCAGCGGCTATTTTCCTGAATTCGCCGCCTGCGCCATGAGCGTACCGCCCGCCGTCGCCGCACGCATCAAGCAATTGCGCGAGGAAATCGAATCCCATAACTACCGCTACTATGTGCTCGATGCGCCGGTGATTCCGGACGCGGAATTCGATAAGCTGTTTCGCGAATTGCAGCAGCTCGAAACCGGTTATCCGCAGCTCGCCACACCCGATTCTCCCACGCAACGCGTGGGCGCGCGACCGGCCGCTGAATTTGCCCAGATCACACACCGCGTGCCGATGCTCTCCCTCAACAATGCCTTCGCCGACGATGAAGTGGAAGCGTTCGACCGCCGTGTGCGCGAAGGCTTGGGACGCGAAAATATCGATTATGCGGTGGAGCCCAAGTTCGATGGCTTGGCGATCAGCTTGGTGTACGAGCGGGGCATGCTGGTGCTGGCGGCGACGCGCGGCGATGGCTACAGCGGCGAGGAAGTGACCGCGAATGTGAAAACTATTCATGCGGTACCGTTGAAGCTGCACACCGCGCACCCACCCGCGCTACTCGAAGTGCGCGGCGAAGTGCTGATGCTAAAGCGTGATTTCGAAAGTTTGAATGCGGCGCAACGCGCCAAGGGCGAGAAGGAATTCGCCAATCCGCGCAACGCCGCGGCCGGCTCCTTGCGCCAGCTCGACTCGAAAATTACCGCGGCGCGCAAGCTGACTTTTTTTGCTTATGCATTGGGGGCGGCGGAAGGGGTGAGCTTGCCGCGCCGGCACAGCCAAATAATGGACTGGCTAAGCGAACTGCATTTTCCCGTGTGCCATGAACGCCGCGTGGTCAGCGGCGTGAGCGGCCTGCTGGCGTATTACCGCGAGCTGGGCGCCAAGCGCGATACGCTGCCGTATGAAATCGACGGCGTGGTGTATAAGGTGAACGACCTCGCGGCGCAAAATGAGTTGGGCTTCGTTTCGCGCGCGCCGCGCTTCGCGATAGCACACAAATACCCGGCGCAGGAGATGATGACCGAGGTGCTGGATATCGACGTGCAGGTCGGGCGTACCGGCGCGATCACGCCGGTGGCGCGGCTCAAGCCGGTATTCGTCGGCGGTGTGACGGTGACCAACGCGACGCTGCACAATGAAGATGAGGTGCGGCGCAAGGATGTGCGCATTGGCGATTTCGTGATCGTGCGCCGCGCCGGCGACGTGATTCCGGAAGTGGTGAGCGTGATACAAGAAAAACGCCCGGATACGGTGCGGCCGTTCGTGATGCCCGCCCATTGCCCGGTGTGCGGCTCGCATATCGTTAGGCTCGCGGACGAGGCGGTGGCGCGTTGCAGCGGCGGCTTGTTCTGCCCGGCACAGCGCAAGCAAGCGCTGCTGCATTTCGCCGGCCGCCGCGCCATGGATATCGAAGGCTTGGGCGATAAACTGGTCGAACAGCTGGTGGACAGCGGCCTGGTTCATACCCCCGCGGATATCTACAAACTGGGAATGGCGTCGCTGGTGAATTTGGAGCGCATGGCGGAAAAATCGGCATCGAATATTTTGGCCGCGATCGAGCGCAGCAAGCATACCCGCTTGGAACGATTCATCTACGGTCTGGGTATCCGCAATGTGGGCGAGGCCACCGCTAAAGATTTGGCGCGCTATTTCGGCACGCTGGAGGCGCTGATGCGCGCGGACGAAGCGCAACTCATCGCGGTGCCGGATGTGGGCCCCATCGTCGCGCAAAGCATCGTGCAGTTTTTCGCGGAGCCGCATAATACCGAGGTAGTCGCGCAGTTACGCGCGGCCGGGGTGACATGGCCGGAAGGCGAGGGTAGACAGGCCACGCTGCAATCCGCGCTCACGGGCAAAACGTTCGTGTTGACGGGTACACTGCCGCATTTGAGCCGTGACGAGGCGAAAGCGAAAATCGAAGCGCTGGGCGGTAAGGTCTCCGGCAGTGTGTCGAAGAAAACCGATTATGTGGTAGCGGGCGCCGATGCCGGCAGCAAATTAAGCCGTGCCCAGGAATTGGGCGTGGCACTGTTGGATGAGGAAGGGCTGCTGAAATTATTGGATCGGGCAGTCTAGCTCAATTGCAATGAATAACTGCTAGAATCCAGCGCCATCCAGGAGCAATGACCATGATAAAGAAAAAAATCCGCAAAGCCGTTTTCCCCGTGGCGGGCATGGGCACGCGTTTCTTGCCGGCCACCAAGGCCAGCCCGAAAGAAATGCTGCCCATCGTGGACAAACCCTTGATTCAGTATGCGGTAGAGGAAGCCATCGCCGCCGGCATCACCGAAATGATTTTCGTGACCGGGCGCAACAAGCGCGCGATCGAAGATCATTTCGATAAAGCCTACGAGCTGGAAGCCGAACTGATGGCGCGCGGCAAAACGCATATTCTGGAACAATTGCACAGCATTCTGCCGGCCAACGTAACCTGTGTGTATACCCGTCAAGCCGAAGCGCTCGGGCTGGGGCACGCAGTGTTGTGCGCGGCTTCGGTAGTGGGCGATGAGCCGTTCGCGGTGATTTTGGCCGATGACTTGATCGACGGCAATCCGCCGGCGCTCAAGCAAATGGTCGATCTATACGAGGCGCATGCGTGCTCGGTATTGGGCGTGGAGAATGTGCCGCGCGAAAATACCGGTTCGTATGGCATCGTGAACAGCCAGCCGCTGGCCGATCGCGTGCAGCGCTTGACGGGCATCGTGGAAAAGCCGCAGCCGGCGCAAGCGCCCTCCACGCTGGCGGTGGTCGGCCGTTATATTCTGACGCCGCGCATTTTTGGCCTGCTGGAAAAAGTGAATCCGGGCGCCGGCGGGGAAATTCAACTGACCGACGGTATCGCGGCGCTGCTGGAATATGAGACGATCTATGCGTATGAGTTCGACGGCATACGCTACGATTGCGGCAGTAAATTGGGTTATCTCC
>DAIAMA010000112.1 GCA_027438535.1 bacterium | reverse complement strand
TTGCTGCTCGGTTTCCACACCCTCCGCGACGATCGACAAATGCAGGCTTTTTCCCAGGGCGATCACCGCGTTGGCGATCGCGGCGTCATCCGGGTCGGCGGTGATGTCGTTGACGAATGAGCGATCTATTTTCAACACATCGATCGGAAAGCGCTTGAGATAGCTGAGCGAGGAATAGCCAGTGCCGAAATCGTCGATCGCGATGGATATTCCCATGCGCTTCAATTTAGACAGGATGGCGAGGTTGAGTTCGCTATTCTCCATCAACAGGCCTTCGGTGATCTCGAGTTCCAAATGTCGTGGCGCCAAGCCGGTTTCCTGGAGAATTTCTTGTATCCGCGCTATCAAATGAGGTTGCCGGAATTGGCGCGGGGAAAGATTGACCGCCATCACCAGGGGCGGTAGCCCGCTTTCATACCAGCGTACCGCTTGCTCGCATGCGGTACGAAGCACCCATTCGCCAACCGGCACGATTAAACCATTTTCCTCCAGCAGAGAGATGAATTCGAGCGGCGGTACCAAGCCCCGCTGCGGGTGCTGCCAGCGCACCAGGGCTTCGACGCCGGTGATCCGGTTGTTTTTCAGATCCAGCTTGGGCTGATAGTGCAACACGAATTCTTGGCGCTCTAGCGCTTGGCGCAAAGCCATTTCGAGCAGCAGCCGTTCGCGCGTCTGCGCGTTAAGATGTTCGCCATAGAACTGGAAATTGTTTCGCCCCATTTGCTTGGCGTGATACATGGCCGAATCGGCATGTTTGATTAATTCGTCGATATTGTCATCGTCGAATGGGTAGATCGATATGCCGATGCTGGCGGTCAAATAAATATCGCAGCCTTGGAGATGGAACGGCAGCCCGAAGATATTGAGGATTTTTTGCGCAATGGCGGCGGCGTGGTCTACATGCTGCATATCTTCCACGATTACGGTGAATTCATCCCCGCCGAGGCGGGAGACCGTGATATTTTCCTGGCCGGAAGCCGCGGCGCCGCCACGGACGAGCGTATCGGAATCGCGCAATACCCCGCGTAAACGTTCGGCGACTTCGACCAGCACGTCATCGCCCGACTCATGGCCCAGGCTGTCGTTAACGGTCTTGAAGCGATCCAGATCCAGAAACATGAGCGCCACGAGGCGCTCGTTGCGCGCGGCGCGATGCATGGCTTGCGTGAGGCGGTCACGGAATAGCGCGCGGTTGGGCAGCTCAGTCAAGGTGTCGAAATTGGCGAGAAAGGCGAGGCGCTGTTCCGCGCGTTTGAGCGTAGTGACGTCGCGCGCCGTGACTAGGATGCAGGGTTCTGCGTCCAACTGGATCGATTCGGACGAAATCAATACATTACGAAGCTCACCGTCGCTTGCGCGCAATAAGCACTCCGCGTCACGCGTCGATTGACCCGCCGCGCCCTGTTGCAAAAGCTGTGCGACCCCCGCATTCTGCGTTAACAGTTTCAGATCATTCAGGGAGCTGCCGACAACGACGTTCCGGTCATGGCCAGTCATGCGGATGAAACTCTCGTTCGCGTCCATGATGCGGGCATCCGACAAGCGCACGATTGCGATGAATTCCGGACTGGCGTTAAACGCTTTGCTAAAGCGCTCATCGGATTGGCGCAGGTTGGCGAGGGCGCGATTCAGCGCGCGCAAAGGCAGCAGCCGCAAGGCAAGAAAGACGCTCGCGCCGAGCATCAGACCGAACAACGCCGCGATCGCGGTATGCAGTAGCAGCGGCCGCAGCGAGCGTTCGGTCGTCATATGCGCGATGATATGCCCGGCGTCGTAAATCGGCTTGGATACCGATATTGTCGGAGGCGCGAGCGGCGCGCCGCTCGTGGCGATAACGCTGCCATCCGAATCCCGGATATAGCGGTATTCGGGAAGGTCGGTGTGGGAGATATCCTCGCGTACCAGCTCGGCGAGACGATGACTTTGAAAGCGCCAATAATTCGGATTGTCGTTGACTATCCGGGTGATCAGTAAGGCATATATTTCCGCTTCGGTCAGCATTTCACCGCGCTGATATTGGGAGGAAACGGCGTAATAGCCTCCGGGTAGCGCTAGGGTGACCATTACGGCGATGATCGCCGCGATGCTGCTTACGGTTTTGGCGATCTTGTGCGAGGTATCGCGCATCTCACGGCGAGGCGGCTGGATTGGGTAGGTAGCCGTTGGCCGCGAGAACTTGCTTCCCTTGCCGGCTTTTGACAAAAGCGATGAAGGCAGTGGCCGCCGCTGAAGGTCGAGCCGGAGTGATGGCGAAAACCGGCTTGAAATAAGGGTATTCACCGCGCGCGAGCGCCGCCAAGCTCGGCTGTTTCCCATCCAAGGCGAGTGGTTTTAGCTTGCGCTGCTCCGAGACTATAAGCGCTAGCGTGGATAAGCCGATCGCGCCGGGGATTTTTTCCAAGGCATTGGCGGCATCCTGGTCGGTGAGCGCGACATGCAAGCCCCGGCGCGCATGCGCGGCGGCCACTGCACGCTCCATGCGCGGCGAGATCGCGCGCAAGTAAGCCGTTTCCGAATCCGATTCTGGCCGGAGGATGAGGCGCAGAGGGCGGCCATCCGGCCATGTCGTGACTTTGCCTTCGAGCACGCGCGCCAACTTTTCCAGGCTTAAAACCGATATCGGGTTGTACATTCCCGTGGCGATGACGAGCGGTGTGCGCCCCAGTTCCTCGGCATGCAACGCGTGTTCGCCGCTTTTCAAGTCGCGCGCCGACAATGCCAGTTCCAGTGCGTCGGCTTGCAGCGCCTTGATCGCGCCACTGCTGCCTAAATTGGGGATGAGCGTGATTTCGATGTCCGGGCGAATTTTTTGGAATGCCTCGGCGAGATGCTTGAAAGCGCCCATGGCGGAGCCGGTACCGCCGATGCGAATATTCACCATGGAATCCGCATGGGTACTGCCCGGCGCGAGCAGAGAATACATCACTATAAACAATGCATATCGGGTAGGAATCATTTTACTTACCGTCAGTCCCTTGGGCCATGCTTCATAAATATTAACGGCACCCGGCATCCGGAGTTGAGAGCGAGGAATAGACTAATTCATGCCGTCACTTGACTAGCGAGAAGCCTATGCCGATAGCTGTTTCAAGCTGAATATATTCGTGGCGCGCGCAGTTTTTCTCGCGCCAGCACGCGGTATATCTCGAAACGGCGCGGGTCGATCGTATTCGATTGCGCCGCCGCCTCCAGGGCGCAGCCGGGTTCGACCACATGCCGGCAATTGTGAAAGCGGCACTGTCCGAGATAGGGACGAAATTCGATGAAGGCGTGTGCAATATCTTCCACTTGCACATGATGCAGGCCGAATTCCTGCAAGCCCGGTGAATCGATGATGTGGCTATCGCGATCCAAATGATAAAGCGTGGCTTGGGTCGTGGTGTGCTTGCCGGAATCCAAGGCCGCGGAGAGATCGCCTTCGCGCACGCGCGCATCCGGCAGCAAGTTATTAATGATCGTGGACTTGCCCATGCCGGACTGCCCGACCAGCACGCTGGTGCGCCGCGCGAGATGGGCTTTGAGCGCGGATATGTCTTGCTTCGCGCACAGCGGCAACAGCGGATAGCCGAGCGTCTCGTACAGCGCGAGCGTCTCGCGCGCCGCCGCGGTTTGCGGCAGATCGGTTTTGTTGAGTACGATCAGTGCGCGGATGCCTGCGGTTTCGGCGGCGACCAGGCAGCGATTGACAAGCTCTTCGTAAAAGCTGGGTACGGCCGCGACCACGATCACGATTTGGTCGACATTGGCGGCGATGATTTTTTCGCGGTAAAGATCGGAGCGGTAAAGCAGCGAAGTTCTGGGTGCGATGCGCTCGATCACGCCTTCGTCCGGCGCAGTCATGGCGATCTCGACCCGATCGCCGCAGGCGGTGCCGGTTTTTTTGCCGCGGGTGATACAAGTGACGATGCGCTGATCGCTCAGTTCGACGCGGAAATGCTTGCCGTGAGCGGCGACGATCAGGCCGGTGAGTAAGGCGGGGTTATCAGCAGCAGCTTTTTTTGCCACAGAGCGCACAGAGATCACAGAGGAAATTCATGGCACGGATGTGAACCAAGCAGAGGGCGCGCCTTGTCTTCCGTGAATGCCGTGGCTAAAGCCCAAACAGCGCATCGATTTTCGCGGCGCAGATGAAATCGTTTTCCGATAGCCCCTTGATCGCATGGGTCATGTAGCGCACGCGGCATTTGTTGTAGCCCAGCTCGATATCCGGGTGGTGATCTTCGCGATGCGAAATCCAAGCGGTTGCATTCACGAATGCCATGGTTTCATGATAATTCTTGAACGCATAAGTCTTGGCGATCTCGCCGCCCACATATTCCCATCCCGAAAGTTGCGCCAGATGGGTTTTGATTTCCGCCTCGGTGAGCGGCGGTACCCCTCCCTCGCACGGCTTGCATTTGCCCTTGGCCAGATCGCATACAGTCATGGACATTCCCCTCATTTTCCTAGCCGTGCTAGGCCTCACCACCGCGCTGCAAATTTGGCTCGCACGCCGCCATATAGCGCACATTCTAGCGCATAAGGCCTTCGTCCCCGCCGCTTTCAGCGATAAAATCGGTTTGGAGGCGCACCAAAAAGCGGCAAATTACACCATAGCCAAGACTCGGCTATCGTTTATCTCCATCTTGCTCAACGCGGCCGTACTGCTTGCCTTTACCCTCGGCGGCGGGATCGAATGGTTGTTCCAAGCCTGGCAGGGCGTATTCGCTTCCCCGCTTTTGGAAGGCACGGCACTGATCCTCAGCGCGCTGATTTTGATGAGTGCCTTAGAGATTCCCTTGAACCTATACAGCACCTTCGTGCTCGAGGCGCGGTTCGGCTTCAACAAGATGACCTTGAGCCTATTTGTGCTCGATCTCCTCAAGCAAGCGGGGCTCGCGCTGGCGATCGGCACGCCGCTGATACTGGGCGTGCTGTGGCTCATGGGCGCGATGGGCGAATACTGGTGGCTGTACGTATGGCTGGCATGGATGGCTTTTAACCTACTCGTCATCGCCCTCTATCCCGCCTTTATCGCCCCCTTATTCAACAAATTCACGCCGCTCGCCGACGTGCAGCTCAAAGCGCGCATCGAAACGCTGCTC
>DAIAMA010000111.1 GCA_027438535.1 bacterium | reverse complement strand
TTTTTACGCCTGGGGAAAGATGGCGTAAAAACGCATTCAAGCGCCGCACCCATTCCGAATCGAGTTTAGCGATTTGCACGCCGGGCCAGGCTTGCATGTCCTTGCGCAGCCGGTCGAGCGCATCGGGGTCGGCATTGTGCGCGGTCACCACGAATGCATCGGGCAGCGGGTTTTTGCCCAATACCGCGGCGGCATCGGTGAGGCCCATATTTTTCGAGAGTGTTTTCAGCGCCGCATCGCGCGGCACGAAGCGATAGGATTTGACTTCCGGGTGCGCCTTCAACTTTGCTTCGATGTCGTGCTGCGTTGCAGCATTGGCATTGTCTTTCAAGAACACGCTGATCTCGGGCTGGCCTTGGGCGTTGGCGGCGATGCGGCCGAGATTGTCCACCACCAGATACAGGCATAGCGGCAAACTCAGTGCGATGCCGATCACCAGCACCGTCAACAGCGTGGCGAATGGCGTGGCCAGCATGCGGTTCACGGTGAGCACGATGGCGGCGCGGTGTTGGGCGATTAAGCTTCTCATGCTTGCAACACTCCATCGCGCAGATGCAGCACCCGCGAGGCGGCGCGTGCCGCCAAGCCGGGATCGTGGGTCGCGATCACCAGCGTCACGCCGACTTGATTGAAGGCGGCGAACATGTCCATTAACTGTGCCGCGTATTCAGGATCGAGATTGCCGGTGGGCTCGTCGGCGATCAAAATCGCGGGCCGGTTGACGATAGCGCGCGCGATGGCGAGCCGTTGCTGCTCGCCGCCGGAAAGGGTGATTGGCTGGGCTTTTTCGCGGTGCAGCAGGCCGACTTTATCGAGCGCGGCGCGCACGCGCTTGGCCGCTTCTTTATGCGGCATGCCAATGATGCGCAGCGGCAAAATCACATTCTCGAACACGTTGCGATCGAATAATAACCGGCCTTCCTGAAACACCATGCCGATGTTGCGGCGCAAATAAGGTACCGCGCCACGCGTGAGCTTGCCCACATTTTGCCCGTGCACCAGCACGCTGCCTTGGGTCGGGCGCTCGATGGCGGCGATGAGCTTCAACAGCGTGGTCTTGCCCGCGCCGGAAGGGCCGCTCAAGATCGCCAGCTCGCCGGTCTCGATGGTGAAGGAAACTTCTTTCAGCGCTTCCGTGCCGCCGCGATAGCGTTTGGTGACTTGGCTGAAGGTAATCATGTTTTAGGCGAAGAGGGAATCCACGAATTCGCGCACGGCGAAGGCGTGCAAGTCGTGCATGGTTTCGCCCACGCCGATAAAGCGTACTGGCACCGGCCGCACCTTGGCGATGGCGGCGATGATGCCACCCTTGGCGGTGCCGTCGAGCTTGGTGACGACCAGGCCGGTGAGCCCCAGGGCATCGTCGAAGGCCTTGACTTGCATTACCGCATTTTGGCCGGTATTGGCGTCCAGCACCAGCATCACTTCATGCGGCGCGCCGGGATCGGCTTTGGCGATCACGCGTTTCACCTTCTTGATTTCTTCCATTAAATGCAATTGCGTCGGCAGCCGGCCGGCGGTGTCGGCGAGCACGATGTCGATGCCGCGCGCTTTGGCCGCGTTAACCGCGTCGAAAATCACGGCGGCGGAGTCGCCCGATTCTTGGCTGATGACCGTCACGTTGTTGCGTTCGCCCCAGGTCATCAATTGTTCGCGCGCCGCGGCACGGAACGTGTCGCCGGCGGCGAGCAGCACCGATTTGACTTGGGCTTGAAAATGCTGCGCCAGCTTGCCTATGGTGGTGGTCTTACCGGCGCCGTTCACGCCCGCCATCATAATCACGAAGGGCTTGTGCGTGCCGGTATCGAGCGGTTTTTCCAGTGGCGCGAGCAGTTCGCACAGCGCTTGCTTGAGCGCGTCCTTGAGTTGCGCGGCATCGGTAAGCGCATCGCGCCTGACGCGCGCGCGCAGATTGTCCAGCAGCGCCTGGGTCGCTTCCACGCCCATGTCGGCGCTGAGCAGGATCGTCTCCAGTTCCTCATAGAGCGCGGCGTCGATTTTCGCGCCGCCCGTGAATAGCTCGGTGACCGGCGTATTGAGCACATCGCGCGTTTTGGCCAGCCCGCGCCGTAAGCGCTCGCCCCAGGACAGGGGCGCATCCGGCGCGGTTTCCGGCTCGGGTTTGGATTTAAAGAAACTAAACATGGAATTCAAAGTCTGAAAGGCTGATTCGAACGTATAATTTTATCTTCAATCCACACGCGGGACTACCTTATCTATGAGAAAAGTAACGGGAATGTTATGGGTAGCGCTATTGGCGCTGCCGCTCGCGGCCCTGGCCGCGAATCAGCCGCAAGAGAAAATTCTGGCCAACGGGCTCAAAGTCATCGTCAAAGAAGACCATCGCGCGCCGGTCGTGGTCTCTCAGATATGGTACAAGGCCGGCAGCATGGACGAGCATAACGGCACCACCGGCGTCGCGCACGTGCTGGAGCACATGATGTTCAAGGGCACGAAAAGCGTGCCGGCGGGAGAATTCTCCAAGCGCGTGGCGGCGGCGGGCGGGCGCGACAATGCCGCGACCGATACCGATTTTACCTTTTATCACCAAGTGATCGGGCGTTCGAAATTGCCCTTGGTGCTGCGCTTGGAGGCGGACCGCATGCACAACCTGCTGTTGTCAGAAAAAGAGTTCTCCAAGGAAATCGAGGTAGTGCGCAACGAGCGCCGCTGGCGCATCGACGATAAACCGCATGCGCAAGTCCAAGTGCAATTGATGGCGACGGCGTTTGAAGCGAATCCCTACCACTGGCCGGTGATCGGCTGGATGGACGATCTACAGCACATGACGGTGCAAGACGCGCGCGCCTGGTATCAGGCGTGGTATGCGCCCAATAATGCCGTGCTGGTGGTGGCCGGCGATGTCAAGGCGCCCGAAGTGTTCGCGCTTGCGGAGAAATATTTCGGCCCGATCAAGCGCAAGGTGCTGCCGGTGCGCAAGCCGCAGCAGGAGCCAGAGCAGACCGGCATCCGGCGCGTGGTGGTGAAAGCCCCGGCAAAATGGCCCTACCTGCTCATGGGCTGGAAGGCGCCAAGGTTGAAAGACGCGGCCAAGGACAGCGATCCCTATGCGCTGGAAATGCTGGCGGGCGTGCTGGATTCGAATAACGCGGCGCGGCTGCCGAAAGCCTTGGTACGCGATTCGCAAATCGCCTCCGAAATTGGGGCGGGCTACGACAGCGTGCAGCGCGGGCCGGATTTATTCGAGATCGACGGCACGCCCAGCGAGGGCAAAAGCGTCGAGCAGTTGGAAGCGGCGATTCGCAACGAGCTGGAAAAAATCAAGCGCGACGGTGTTACCGAAGAAGAGTTAGCGCGGGTCAAGGCGCAAGTGATCGCCTCGCGCGTGTATCAGCGCGATTCGGTGTTTTATCAGGCGATGCAAATCGGTCAGATGGAAATGGCCGGGCTCGGCTACCAGAACATCGATACCCGCATCGAGAAATTAAAGGCCGTTACGCCGCAGCAAGTGCAAGACGTGGCACGCAAATATCTGATCGACGACAAGCTGACCGTGGCCACGCTCGATCCGCAACCGCTGAGCGAAAAGCAGCCGATGGCGCCGCCGAAAGGATTGCGCGATGAGAAATAAAGCCTTGACGATAAAACCGGAAATGGGATTAGCGATGACAATGAAGCAAGTGTGCCAAACGCTGGGCAAGCAATTTTCCGTAGGCGTTTTCGCGCTGTTACTCACGGCCGCGCCGGTTTACGCCGGAGTGAAGATACAGCATTGGCAAGCCAAGAGCGGGGCGAAAGTGTTGTTCGTGGAAAACCACGATCTGCCCATGCTGGATGTCGCGGTCGATGTCGATGCCGGCAGCCGGCGCGATACGCCGGAAAAAGCCGGGCGTGCCGCCCTGACGGTGCACCTGCTGCAGCTTGGCGCGGGCGGAATGAACGACGATGAAATCGCGCGCAAGCTCGCCGATATCGGTGCGGAAATGGGGGAGAGCTTCGACCCCGATCGCGCCGGCTATCGTTTGCGCACGCTGTCGTCACCGCGCGAGCGCGATCAAGCGCTGGATATCCTGGCCAAGGTATTGCAGCAACCCAGCTTTCCCGAAACGGTATTGACGCGCGAAAAAGCGCGCACTATCGCGGGCCTCAAAGAGGCGGAAACGCGGCCCGAAAACATCGCCGAGAAGGCGTTCTTCAAAGCCATTTACGGCAATCATCCTTATGCGCTGCTGGGGAATGGCGAAGTGCGCACCGTGAGCAAACTCACGCGCCAGGATCTGATCGATTTTTATGAAGCGCATTATGCCGCCAGCGGCGCCGTGGTGAGCCTCATCGGCGACGTGACGCGCGCCCAAGCGGAAGCCATTGCCGAACAGCTCACCGCCAAGCTGCCGCGCGCGCAACCGCAGGCAGCCTTGCCTCCGGTGGTGCCGCTGACGCAAGCCAGCACGCTGCGTATTCCGCATCCGGCGACGCAAACGCATATTCTGATCGGTGCGCCGGGCATCGCGCGCGGCGACCCCGACTACTTCACGCTCTATGTCGGCAATTATGTGCTGGGCGGGGGCGGCTTCGATTCACGCATTCTGACCGAGATACGCGAAAAACGCGGTCTGGCCTACAGCGCTTATAGTTATTTCATCCCATTCAAACAGCCGGGCCCATTCCAGATCGGCATGCAGACTAAAAAACAGGATGCCGATACCGCATTGCAAGTGGCTCGAGAAACCTTGGCGACATTCATCAAGACGGGACCGACGGACGCCGAATTGGATCAAGCCAAGAACAACATCATCCTGGGCTTTCCGCTGCGCATCGACACCAACCGCAAGATACTCGATTATCTAGCGGTGATTGGCTTCTACGATTTGCCACTCACCTATCTCGACGATTTCACGCGCAATGTCGATCACGTGACCGTGCAGCAAGTTCGCGCGGCTTTCCAGCGCCATGTGGATCCGGACAAAATGGTGACCGTGATGGTGGGTGCGCCGGAGGCGGCCGCGAAGTAGTCGTGGATGAGCGGCATGCGACGTGCCGCGCATTCGCGCGCTGCTTTAATTTTCTTTGCACTGCCTGCATCTTTGCGTTGAAAATACGCGCTGTGCCCAACAAAGTACGCATTATCGGCGGCCAATGGCGTAGCCGGATTATCCCTTTTGCACCGGAGGCGGGTCTGCGTCCGACCGCCGATCGCGTGCGCGAGACGCTGTTCAATTGGTTGGGCCAGACCCTGGAAGGCAAGACCTGCCTCGACTTATTCGCCGGCAGCGGCGCGCTG
>DAIAMA010000110.1 GCA_027438535.1 bacterium | reverse complement strand
CGCGCGCTTAAATTGCTGCCGGCAATGCTGACCATCGTGTTGGGCAGTATTTTAGCGTTCATTATTTTCTCAGTATTTTTCCCCCTCCCGCCTCTCCACAAAATGGCTTCATTTTGGGAACAATACGAGATGCAAGCGGGCGGACCATTGTCAATGACCGTATCTTACTTATTACTGCCAACGACCTTTTCTCAGTAGTCAAAAAAAGGATATTTGGAGAAATTAAGGGTACTAATACTACCGGGTTGCTTGGATACTACCATGACCACTCGACATTCCCTTGGGCCGCCACTTCCCCCACAGGTGGCGCCACTCCCACTACGGGTGGTGGGCTCCAGGCGGCAAATACACTCGTCGGCTACGCGCCAATTGCTGACATGAGTTTTCCGACGAGATGTGATAGCGCCGCCAGTTGCGTGGACCAAGGGAAAATGATCGACGACAAGGGCTGGAACACTTCAAATTTTTATGAGGTTGCCCCAGCTTTTGCACCTGGGGGAACTCAAACCTGCACCCTCTCTGCGACCTGCCTAACCGTAAATGGCATCCCTAACGCCAAAGTCCGTATCAGAATTGATGGCACTGATTTTGGAATTTGGTAAATAGTCGGCTATTCATTGACGACATATACTCACCGCAGCAACACCGGCTGTATATCCGCCACCCGCTTCAATTGCGCCGCCGCGTCGTTCGCTTCCTCGGTGGAGTTGAACGGCCCGGCGCGCAGCCGGTACAAGCCATCCACCGTTTGAATACGCAGCCTGTCCGCTAAAGCGCTGACTTCGATTTTTAGCTTCGTCAATAATTGCTCGGCATTGGCTTGGATGCTAAACGCGCCCAGTTGCAGCCAGTAAGAAGCATCGTTCGTTGCGGTCGCGGTCGCCGGTTTTTCTTCCGCGGCCACATCGGCGTTAGGGGAAGAATCGTGCGTGGCATCGATGCTCTGCACTTCCACCCGCCCGCTGCCCGCCTGTGCGATACCAAGCTTATAAGCAGCAGCGTAGGAAAGATCGATGATCCGTCCGGAATGAAACGGCCCGCGATCGTTGATGCGCACGATCACGGATTTGCCGGTCTTGACATTGGTCACGCGCGCATAGCTTGGGATGGGAAGCGTGGGATGCGCGGCGGTCATTCCATACATATTGTAGATTTCGCCGCTGGCGGTGCGCTGATTATGGAATTTGCGCCCATACCAGGAAGCGATGCCCTGCGCTTTGTAGGGCTTGCCGCTCACGTCCGGGGTATAGGTCTGACCCAATACCGTATAGGGGCGGTTGGCGAATTTATTCAGTGACTCCGGCCGCGGTTCGGCATCCGGGATCGCGCCCAAATTCGGCGGCGGATTTTTACCCGGGCCATCGTCCTGATAATAGCCGCCGGGGCGCGTGCTCGGCGCGCTTGCCTGGGGCGGCTCGGCTTTAGCCGGCGATTCGATGCGCACGCTAGGCGCGGGCGCGGTCGAACACGCGGCGAGTGTTGCCAGCAATACGGCGAATAGCCCTCGACGGATACCTGTCATTTTCATTAACTTTTCACCAAGCGCCGATGCGTGGCCACGCTCATCAAGATGCCGAAGCCTAGCAGCAGCGTCACCATCGAAGTGCCGCCAAAGCTAATGAGCGGCAACGGCACCCCCACCACCGGGAGGATACCGGAAACCATGCCCATGTTCACGAACGCATAAGTGCCGAAAGTAAGCGTAATGCTTCCCGCCAGCAGACGCGTGAACATCGTGGTCGCATTGGCCGCGATGTATAGGCCGCGCGCGACGATCAGCAGATATAGCAGCATCAACCCCAGCACGCCGAACAAGCCGAATTCTTCGCCGAACACCGCGAAAATGAAATCGGTATGGCGCTCGGGCAGAAAATCGAGATGCGTCTGCGTGCCGTGCAGCCAGCCTTTACCGAAGAGCCCGCCGGAGCCCAGCGCGATGGTGGATTGTATCGTGTGGTAGCCCGAGCCCAAGGGGTCTTGCGTCGGATCGAACAAGGTCAATATCCGTTGCTGCTGGTAGTCGTGCATCAAGGACCAGGCGACCGGCGCGAGCGCCGCGGCGAGCACGGTTAGACTGAGAATCACACGCCAGCCGATGCCAGCGAGGAACAGTACATAGAAACCCGAAGCGGCGATCAATAGCGCCGTGCCCAAATCCGGTTGTTTGGCGATCAAGGCCACCGGCACCAGTAGCATCACCGCGGCGACCGCGAAATCCGACAAGCGCATACCGCGCTCGCGCTTCTCGAAATACCAGGCGAGCATCAGCGGCACGGCGATTTTCATCAACTCCGAAGGCTGGATGCGCGCTACACCGATGTGCAGCCAGCGCCGCGCGCCGTGACTCACCTCGCCGAACAGCGCCACACCCACCAGCAGCAGCAAGCCCAGCACATACGTCGGCCACGCGAAGCGCATCATATGCTGCGGCGGCAAATTCGCCACCGCCCACATAATGCTCAACGCCACCACGATGCTGACCACCTGGCCCAGCACCCGATCCATATCTTCTCCGGTCGCGCTATACAGCACCACCAGTCCCAGCAGCATGGTCAGGCTCAATACCGCCAACAAGAAACCATCGACATGCTGCGTGAGAAATAACACGATGCGCCTAATCATGTTCCGCCGCCTCCGCGGCCGGCGTCGTGACCGGGCCGGCGGGTAATTTACCGAGCAAATAATAATCGAACACGGCGCGCGCGATCGGCGCCGCGGTGGAACCGCCGTGACCGCCGTTTTCCACCAGCACCGCGACCGCGATCTTCGGATCGTCCGCCGGCGCATAAGCGATGAACAAGGCATGATCCCGATGCCGCTCCTCGACTTGGCTCGCCACATATTTTTCACCGCGCTTCATCCCCACCACTTGCGCGGTGCCGGTCTTGCCGGCGATAGCGTATGGCGCGCCCATGCCGGCGTGCGCGGCGGTACCGCCGGGACGCATGACGTCGATCATGGCGCTGCGTACCATGGCTAAATTCTCCGGTTTGACCGGCAGGGTAGAAACGGCTTCGGGCGGAATCGGGGTAATCACGCCGGTTTTGGCATCCTGAATTTGTCCCACTAAGTGCGGCCGCATTTGCGTGCCGTTGTCGGCGAGCGTGGCGGTCGCCACCGCGAGCTGCAAAGGCGTGGCTAAATCATAGCCTTGGCCGATGCCGACGCTCACGGTATCGCCGGTATACCATTTCTGCTTAAACCTTTTCATTTTCCACTCGACGGAAGGCAACACGCCGGTGCTCTCGCCGTCGATATCGATGCCGGTTTTCTTGCCGAACCCGAAATGGCTGATGAAATTAAAAATATTATCGATTCCCAACTCCACCGCGAGCCCATAGTAATAGGTGTCGCAGGACACCACGAGCGATTTGTGCAAGTCGACATAGCCGTGGCCGCCCGCTTTCCAGTCACGATAGCGGTGGCTGCTGCCGGGCAGGCTGTAATAACCGGGATCGTAAATCGCATAATCCGGCGCGCGTTTTTTCAACTCCAAGCCGGCCAGCGCCATGAATGGCTTGAAGGTGGAACCGGGCGGATATTGCCCATGGATGGCGCGATTGACGAGCGGCTTGTCGGGCGAATTGTTCAGCATATCCCAGTTTTGCGAATCGATGCCATCCACGAACAGGTTGGTATCGAAGCCCGGCTTCGAGACAAACGCCAGCACGCCGCCGGTCTTGGGATCGATCGCGACCAAGGCGCCGCGAAAATTGCCGAAAGCTTTTTCCGCCACTTGCTGCAATTTCAAATCCAAATGCAAGGTGAGGTTATCGCCGGAAACCGGCGGCGTGCGTGACAGCGTACGCACTGCGCGCCCGCTGGCATCGGTCTCCACTTCCTCGAAGCCGGCCGTGCCATGCAGCGCTTTTTCATAGCTCTGTTCGAGCCCGGTGCGGCCGATGAAATCCGAGCCGCGATAATTGGCAAGATCGCCGCTCGCGTCGAGCCGCTCCAAATCGGCGTCGTTGATCCGTCCGATATAACCCACCACATGCGAGGTTATCTCGCCTTGCGGATAGTGCCGGAACAGCCGCGCCTTGATTTCTACGCCGGGAAAACGATAGCGGTTCGCGGCAAAACGCGCGATCTCCACATCGTTCAAGCGGGTGCGAATCGGCAGGCTCTCGAAGTTATGGCTCTCTTCCATCAGCTTCTTGAAGCGCTTACGATCCTTGGGCGTAATCTCAATCAATGTCGAAAGCTGGTCGATGGTCTGCTCCAGATGGGGAAGCTTGCTTGGCGTCAGCTCCAAGGTGAAAGCGGTGAAATTATGCGCCAGCGCCACGCCGTTACGATCGAGGATCAACCCGCGGTTGGGCGCGATAGGCACGATCGAGATGCGATTTTGCTCCGCCAGCGTTTGGTAGTGATCGTGCTGGATGATTTGCAAATAGATGAAACGCGCCAGCAAAACCAGGAATAACGACAGCGCCACGCTGCCGGCGACGGTAAGCCGCACCCGGAAGTAGTACAGATCGCGTTGATGATTACGGAGTTCGGTGCCGCGTGTCACTTGTTGGCGAGCTTCGTAAAGGTATCGTCCGTGCGCGATTTCCGGTGCTGCGGCAAACGCAGCAGCAAGGAAAAGCTGGGCCACAGCACGGCGCCGATGACACTGCTGGCAAAATACAGCGGCCCCGGAAATGCGGCGCCAAAGGCGAGCCGGGTCACCAGCATGATCACCAACAAAATCAACAGCAGCCCGAAGACATAAAACGATTGCTGCCAGGGGCTCAGCATCTGAATGCGCCGATGTAGAATCTGCGCCATATACGCCATCAAGCGCGGCTTGCCGCCCCCGGCGCGGCTGGCGATTTTTTCCGGGTTGGCTTTGTTCCTCATGGTGGCGGACGGTTACTATCATTACCTTGACGTAGTGCGCGGCACCCTCGCCGTCGCCATCAATCCCTTGCAATATGCGGTGAATGCACCGGTGCGTTTGGCTTCGCAAGTGAGCGGCTTCTTCGTCGCCCAGGGCCGGCTGAAGAGCGAAAATGCCGATCTGAAGGAAAAGCAGCTCCTGCTCGCCGGCCAGATGCTGCAATACCAGGGATTACAGGCGGAGAACGCACATCTGCGCAGTCTGTTTGCCGCGCAAAAACGCTATAAGCAGAAAACCACGCTGGCCGAAATTCTCTACTCCGGCCGCGATCCGTTCGCGCGCAAAATCATTATCGATCGCGGCAGCTTGAATGATGTGAAGCCAGGCCAAGTCGTGGCGGACAATATCGGCGTGGTGGGACAGGT
>DAIAMA010000010.1 GCA_027438535.1 bacterium | reverse complement strand
AAGCCGAAAGGCGCGGTCAAGCAGTCCTTGAATGAATCCGCGGTGGAATTGATTCATGCAGTGAAGGCGGCCGCCCGCGCCAATGTGCGCAATCTGCGCGCGATTTCGACGCCGCTTCCCGTTGCTTCCAAACTCTCGGCGGATGCGGTCCTGGCGCCATCAAGTTCGGCCATGGTGCAGACTACCGAGCGGATTGTGGCGATTGGCACCTCGACCGGCGGCACGCAGGCGCTGGAGTTGGTATTGACCGCATTGCCTCGGGTCTCGCCGGGGATGGTGATCGTGCAACACATGCCGGAAAAGTTCACTGCGTCATTTGCTGAACGCCTGAATGGACTGAGCCAGATCGAGGTGCGCGAAGCACGCAACAATGATCGCGTGATTCCCGGCTTGGCGCTGATCGCGCCGGGCGGTAAGCACATGCTGCTGAAACGCAACGGCGCCTATTATCACGTCGAGGTGATCGACGGCCCACCAGTGAACCGGCACCGCCCTTCGGTCGATGTGCTGTTCCGCTCGGTGGCCAAGTTCGCCGGCAAGAACTCGCTCGGCATCATCATGACCGGCATGGGCGACGATGGCGCGCGCGGCTTGAAGGAGATGCGTGATGCCGGAGCGCGCACGCTCGGGCAGGATGAAGCGACATGCGTGGTTTACGGCATGCCGAAAGAGGCGGTGAAATTGGGGGCAGTAGAGCGCGAAGCGCCGTTGGAGCAGATACCTAATGCGATTCTAGCTGGCCGATGAGCGGGAGTATCGCTACAGGGTCTGCACATCGAATGCAGCGGCGGGTTTGCCCGCGATCCACTGGACGAGCATTTGTAAGTAAGCGTGCTCCAGATCGCGTACCCTTCCTGGAGCGTTGAATAGCGGAGCGGCGGCGCGATGTGCTTCCAAGCGTTGTTTCAAATCGCGCAAGCGTGCGGCATCGCTGGCTAAATTCAGCGCAAGCGCTTCATATTCGGCAAAGCTTTGCGTGACCAATTCCGCGAGGCCCGCGGCATGCAGCAAACTCCCCGCGACGCGCGACGCAAACGTTTCTCCCATGCGCGTGAGCAAGGGGCAGCCGGCCCATAAGGCATCGCTGGCCGTGGTGTGCGAGGTGTAGGGGAAAGTATCGAGCGCCAAATCCGCCAGGCGATAGCGCGCCAGATGTGCGGCGAGCGGCTGGCGCGGCGCGAACACGATACGCATTGGATCGATACCCCGTGCATGCGCTTCGCGCCGTAAATTGGCGGCGGCGAGCGCATTCGATTCCAATAGCCAGAGCACGGAACCGGGCGTTTTATCCAAGAGCCGCATCCAGATATCGAATATCCCGGGCATGATCTTGTGCGTATGATTGAAGCAAGCGAAGACCAAGCCTTGCGCCGGCAGGCCGCACTCGGCGCGGCTAGGCGTATGCGCGGCGACCGGCCGCCGCCGGTCGTTAAGCTGATAACAATCGGGGAGCCGCACCACCGCCTCGGAATAAAAGCGCTCCAATTCCGGCGGGATGATGGTGCGATCGGCCACGATATAATCCATGAATGGCGCGCCGCTGGTAGCCGGGTAGCCGAGCCAGTTGACTTGTATCGGCGCGGGCCGCATGGCCAATATCTCGGTGCGCGCGCCGGTAGTGTAGCCGGTGAGATCGACCAAGACGTGTATGCCCAGGTCGTGGATTGTCCGCGCGGCCTCGATGTGCGAAAGCGGCGCGAGATCGATGAAATGCGCGCAGCTGTCGCGAAAGTGCTGGCGCGCCGGGCTCGCGTCGTCGGGGCCGATGGAAAGCGCATAGACCTCGAATTTTTCCGCGTCGTGCAGCGTGAATAATTCACCGATCAGAAACGCGACGGGATGCGGGCGGTAATCGTAGGATAAATAGCCGATGCGGATGCGCGCCGGCAGCGCCGCGGGCGGCGTATGCGCGAAGCGCGGCGCGGCAGCGGCGGCGATTTTTTCCGCTCGGCTTTTGCCGCACTGCAATTGTTCCGCGGCTGTCGCCGGCAGATCGAGCAGCGAATAGGGATTGAGATCGGCTTGGCGGGCGCGAAAGCGGCGCATCAATTCGTCCAGCGCCGCTTGCAACCCTTCCCATAAGCAGGCGCGCAGCATTAAATGCACCAGCTCATCCAATGCCGAGGTGTTGCCGAAATCGTATTGCAGGGCTTGCATGTAGGCGGCGATCGCCTCTTCCAGGCGCGTGCTTTCACCGAGCACGATGCCGAGGTTGTACCAGGCCTCGACGAAATCCGGCTTGAGCGCGATCGCTTGACGATAGGCGGCTTCCGCCTCGTCCATGCGCGATAAATGTTGCAGGGCATTGCCGAGATTGTTCCAGGTCTCGGGCGTTTTGGCATCGCGCCGCAGCGCTTCGCGGTAGCACTGTTCCGCCGCATGCGGTTTTCCGCTTTGCTTCAGCACATTGCCCAGATTACTCCAGGCTTCGGTGTAGTCGGGATGTAATTGCAAGGCGACGCGGTAGGCTTGCTCGGCATCTTGCAGCCGGTTTTGCCCTTTCAGCATCACGCCTAGGTGATTGTGCGCCGTGGCGAGTGTCGGATCGAGCGCGATGGCCGCGCGGCAGGCTTGCTCCGCCGCGAGCCAATCGCCTTGCGCATAGTGCGCATCCGCCAGACTGAGACGGAATCCGGGGACGTCGGCGCGTAGCGCTATCGCCTGCCGAATCAAATCGACGGCGGCGCAGGCGCGGCCCTGCCGATTTTCGATGAGTCCCAATAAATGCAGCGCGTCGGGGTGTCGCGGATGGGCGGCCAGCAGCGCGCGATAAATCGCCGCCGCTTGATCCAAGCGGCCGGCTTGATGATGGGTAAGCGCGAGAGTGAATTGTGCTTCGTCGTCCACGGTCGCACGATCATACGTGTGAACGCGAACGATGACTACGGGGCTAGTAACCCAATGCCCGCGCTATTTGGTAGAAGGCGAAGCTGCTTACCCAGGCGAGCCCAACGGACCAGGCAAGCGAGGTAGCGACAAAGCGCCAGCTCTTCGATTCGTTCTTGAGGGTAGCGACGGTGGACAGGCAAGGCGTATAGATTAGGGTAAAGAGCATGAAGCTATACGCTTGCACCCAATCCAGGCTGGCTGCCATGTGATGGGTGAGGGCGGCGCCTTCCATGCCGTAAATCACGGCGAGCGAGCCGATCACGATTTCCTTGGCGACGAAGCCGAAAATCAAGGCGATCGCCAGTTGCTGGTTAATCCCCACCGGATCCAGCACCGGCGCCAGTAGTGCGCCGATGTGTCCGGCCCAGGTGGCGCTGCTGCCGGGCGCGACGCCGCTGGGGAAATGCGTCAATAACCACACCAGCACCACGCCGGCAATGATGAATTTCGTCGCGCGATGCAGAAAATGCCGTACCTCGTGCCAGCCGCGCAGCACCATTTGGCGCAGCGTCGGAAAGCGATACGGCGGCAATTCCAACACGAACGGCTCACGGCTGACCAGGCGGCGCTTGAACAGAATCGCAGTCAGGAAGGCGCTGCCGAAGCTCACCAGATATAGGCTGAACAGCACCAGCGGCGCGGCCTTGGGCGAGAATAGCGCGGCGGTGATGAAGATGAAGACTTGCAGGCGCGCCGAGCACAGCGAGAGCGGGATCACCAGCATGGTGAGCAGCCGCAGCGCGCGCGAGCGCATCACCCGCGTGCCCATCAGCGCCGGCACGTTACAGCCGAAGCCCATTAAGATCATGACGAAGCTACGCCCGTCCAAGCCCATGCGCGCCATCAGCGCATCCATCAAGAACGCCGCGCGCGATAAGTAGCCGGTATCTTCTACGATCGCCATGAACAGGAAAAACAAAATAATGATGGGCACGAACGCGGCGACCGTGCCGACGCCGTTGTAGATGCCATCGATCAGCAAACCGGAGAGCCAAGCCGGCGCCGGCGCCAGCAAGGGAATGAGCGCGGCGTCCTTGAATGCGAGCAGTGTCCAGTTGACGCCGCTTTGCAGCGGCGTGCCGAGCAGGAAAATGGCTTGAAACAATAAATACATCACGCCGAAAAAAATCGGCAGCCCGAACCAGGGGTGCAACATCACCCGGTCGAGCTTGGTCGTGAGGCTATCCGAGAGTTGGGGCGGAATTTGTACCGTGTCTTTGAGCACTTGTTCCATGGTGTGCTCGATTTCGACATCGCTTGCCAGGGCTTCGCGCATGCGTTCGGGTTGCATCGGCCGGGCATGCCGCAGCAGGCGTCCGATTTCGTCGAATGCCGATTTGTAGCCCTCTCCATATTTCGCACTCATCATTAATACCGGCATGCCGAGTTGTTGCGCCATTTTGGGGGCATCCACGCTCACCCCGAAGCGTTTCGCCTCGTCCGCCATATTGAGCAGCAGCACACAGGGAAGCTGCAGTTGCTTAAGTTGCAGAGCGAGACTTAACTGGCGGTCGAGCTGGCAACTATTCAGAATGATGAGCGCCAGGTCGAAGGCATTGTTTTCGAGAAAATGCCGCACCACTTGTTCATCGTCGGAGAAGCCGTGCAAATCATAGATGCCGGGCAGATCGACGATTTCCACCATCTCATTGCCGATCAGCACCTTCGCGCCCATGAGGTCGATGGTAACGCCGGGCCAATTGCCCACGCGCGCGGAGGCGCCGGTGATGCGATTGAAGAAAGTGGACTTGCCCGTATTCGGCATGCCCAGCAACGCGATGCGTTTCACGGTGCGGGTTTAGGCGGGTTCTGAAGCGATTTCGATTTGGTGCGCCTCGTTGCGGCGCAGCACGATATCGGTGGAACCGACGCGTACATGCAGGGGGCCCGCGAAGCGCGCGCTACGCACGACTTCAATGCGTTTGCCGATGCGAAAGCCCATCGCCGCCAAACGGTAATACAAGGCCTGCTCGGAATGAATGGCGTGAATGATGCCGGATTCGCCCGGCTGCAAACTGGCTAAATTAAGCATTGTGTAGGGATTTTTCCCGGTATCTAAATGATAACGGTTCTTATTATCGCATAAGATCCGCTTCAAGGCAAACGGATTGCTTTCATGAGCAGAGAGTCGCGCCCTGCAAATAAAGTTACAACATTCCACGACGGCGCGCGCGCCTTTTGCGGTATCATATCTTCCCGTCTGTATCATCAAATTCGCAATGACAAAATACGTATTCATCACAGGCGGGGTCGTTTCATCTTTGGGCAAGGGGATTGCCGCCGCATCTCTCGCTGCCATCCTCGAATCCCGTCATATCAAAGTCACGCTACTCAAGCTTGATCCTTATATCAACGTCGATCCCGGCACCATGAGCCCGTTCCAGCACGGCGAAGTGTTCGTCACCGAGGACGGCGCGGAAACCGATCTCGACCTCGGTCATTACGAGCGTTTCGTCAGTAGCAAGATGACCAAGCGCAATAACTTTACCACCGGCCAAATCTACGACAGCGTGATCAAAAAAGAGCGCCGCGGCGATTATCTGGGCGGCACGGTGCAGGTCATTCCGCACATTACCGACGAAATCAAGCATTTCATCCGGCTGGGCGCGAATGACGCCGAAGTGGCGGTCGTGGAAATCGGCGGTACGGTGGGTGATATCGAATCCTTGCCGTTTTTGGAAGCGATACGCCAAATGGCGATCGAAGTCGGGCGCAGCAATGCCTGCTTTATTCATCTGACATTGGTGCCATACATCGTCAACGCGGGCGAAATCAAGACCAAGCCGACGCAGCATTCGGTAAAAGAGCTGCGCGGCATTGGGATTCAGCCCGATGTGCTGATGTGCCGCGCCGACCGTCCTTTGCCTCCGGACGAGCGGCGCAAGATCGCGCTGTTTACCAATGTGCTGGAAGAGGCGGTGATTTCCGCCGTCGATGTGGACAGCATTTACAAAATCCCGCGTATTCTGCACGATCAGCATTTGGATGAAATCGTGTGCCGCAAACTCGAACTGAATCCGCCGCCGGCCGATCTGGCGCAATGGGATCGCTTGATTTACGACAAGGAACACCCCGAGCACGCGGTCGATATCGCGCTGGTGGGCAAATACGTCGATCTCACGGAATCGTATAAATCCTTGTCGGAAGCGCTGATCCACGCCGGCATGCATACCAAGAGCCGGGTCAAGATTCACTACATCGATTCCGAGACACTGGAAGGCGGCGACGTTTCCGCGCTGACCGGCATGGACGCGATCTTGGTGCCGGGCGGCTTCGGCAAGCGCGGCGTGGAAGGCAAGATCAACGCCATCCGCTATGCGCGCGAAAACGCCATTCCCTATCTCGGCATTTGCCTGGGCATGCAGCTCGCGGTGATCGAATACGCGCGCCATGTGGCGGCCATGCCCGGCGCGCACAGCACCGAGTTCGATCCCGATACGCCGTATCCGGTGGTTGCCCTGATTACCGAATGGCGCGACCGCAGCGGACATGTGGAGCAGCGCAGCGAGGCCTCCAACCTGGGCGGCACCATGCGCCTCGGCGGGCAGCCCTGCCAACTCGTCAACGGCACGCTGGCGCGCACGGTGTATGGCCAGGAGCTTATTGTCGAGCGCCACCGCCATCGTTATGAAGTGAACAACACGCTGCTGGAAAAACTAGAGCAGGCGGGCTTGCGGGTAAGCGGGCGTTCCACCGGCGAAGAACATCTGTGCGAGATGATCGAATTGCCCCATCATCCCTGGTTCATCGCCGTGCAATTCCATCCCGAATTCACCTCCACGCCGCGCTATGGGCACCCCTTATTTTCCGCTTTCATCCGCGCGGCGATTCAGCAGCATGCGCTGGCGCATGGCGGTATGGCCAAGAAAGCGCTGGCATGAAGCTGTGTCATTTCGAGGCGGGCCTGGATCGACCGTTTTTTCTGATCGCCGGCCCGTGCGTCATCGAGTCCAAGCAATTGGCGCTGGATGTCGCCGGCCAATTGAAAGAAATCTGCGCCGGCCTGGGTATTCCGTTCATTTTCAAATCCTCTTACGATAAAGCCAATCGCAGTTCGGGGAGTTCGTTTCGCGGTTTGGGCATGCGCGAAGGCCTCGATATTTTGTCCGAAGTGCGGCGCCAAATCGGTGTGCCGGTGTTGACCGATGTGCATGCCATAGAAGAAATCACCGAAGTAGCGGCGGCGGTGGATGTGCTGCAAACGCCCGCTTTTCTGTGCCGCCAGACCGATTTTATTCAAGCGGTCGCGGCCAGTGGTAAGCCGGTCAACATCAAGAAAGGCCAGTTCCTCGCGCCCTGGGATATGAAGCATGTGGTCGATAAAGCCAAAGCGGCCAACGGCGGCGCCGACACTATCCTGGTGTGCGAGCGCGGCGTGTCGTTCGGCTACAATAACTTGGTGTCCGATATGCGCTCTCTGGCCGTCATGCGCAACACCGGGTGTCCGGTGGTGTTCGATGCCACGCACTCGGTGCAATTGCCGGGCGGGCAGGGCAGCAAGAGCGGCGGCCAACGCGAATTCGTGCCGGTGCTGGCGCGTGCCGCGGTGGCGGCCGGTGTGGCGGGGCTGTTCATGGAAACCCACCCCAATCCGGAAGTCGCGCTCTCCGATGGCCCCAATGCCTGGCCTTTACCGCGGATGAAGGCGCTTCTGAACGTGCTGCAGGGCATCGATAAGCTAGTGAAACAAGCGCGTTTTATTGAAACCGAATTAATGCAAAGTTAGGACAAAGCAATGAGCTCAATCGTCGATGTCATCGCAAGAGAAATTCTGGATTCGCGCGGCAACCCCACCGTGGAAGCGGATGTGTTGCTGGAGTCGGGCGTGATCGGGCGCGCGGCGGTACCGTCAGGCGCCTCCACCGGCAGCAAGGAAGCCGTCGAATTGCGCGATGGCGACAAGCAGCGCTACAACGGTAAAGGCGTGCTGCGTGCCGTGGAAAATGTAAATACAGAAATCTGCGAAGCGATTATCGGTCTCGATGCCGAAGAGCAAACCTTTATCGACCGCACGCTGATCGAACTCGATGGCACCGAAAATAAAGCGCGCCTGGGCGCCAACGCCATCCTCGCCGTGTCGCTGGCGGTGGCCAAGGCGGCGGCCGAGGAATCCGGCTTGCCGCTGTATCGCTACTTGGGCGGGGCGGGGCAGATGTCCCTGCCGGTGCCGATGATGAACATCATCAATGGCGGCGCGCACGCCAACAACCGCATCGATATGCAAGAATTCATGATTATCCCGGTCGGTGCGCAAAGCTTCCGCGAAGCGCTGCGCTATGGCGCCGAAGTATTTCATGCGCTGAAGAAGATTCTGGATGAGCAAGGCCACGTCACCACCGTCGGTGACGAGGGCGGTTTCGCGCCCAATTTGGAGAGCAACGAAGCGGCGCTCACGGCGATCATGGAAGCGATCAAAGCCGCCGGTTATACCCCCGGCGCGGACATCGCCATCGGCATCGACTGCGCCAGTTCCGAGTTTTACGCGAATGGCCGGTACACGCTGGCGGCCGACGAGCGCGCTTTGTCCTCGGCCGAATTTGCCGGCTATTTGGCTGCTTGGTGCGAGAAATATCCTATTATCAGCATCGAGGATGGCATGAGCGAACACGACTGGGCAGGCTGGAAACTGTTGACCGAACGCCTGGGAAAAAATATACAGTTGGTGGGCGACGATTTATTTGTGACCAATACCAAGATTTTGCGCGAAGGCATACAGCAAGGCGTGGCGAATTCGATTCTGATCAAGATCAACCAAATCGGCACGCTGACCGAAACCTTTGCCGCGATCGAAATGGCCAAGCGCGCCGGTTATACCGTGGTGGTGTCACATCGCTCGGGCGAGACCGAAGATACCACGATCGCCGATATCGCGGTCGCGACCAATGCGCTGCAAATCAAAACCGGCTCGCTCTCGCGTTCCGACCGCATCGCCAAATACAACCAGTTGCTGCGCATTGAAGAAGAGCTGGGCGATAGCGCCACCTATCCCGGGCGGGATGCGTTCTATCACCTCGGCTAGCGCATGCGCCTGCTTACCCTCACCTTGGCTTTGCTGATCGCCGCGCTGCAATACCCGCTGTGGCTCGGCAAGGGCAGTTGGCTCAAGGCGTGGGAGGTGGATCAGGAGCTGGCCAAACAAAACGACGAGAACGCCCGCCTCAAGGCGCGCAACGCTTCGCTCGACGCCGAAGTAAAAGACCTGAAAACCGGCTATGAAGCGATCGAAGAACGCGCGCGCAGCGAGCTTGGGATGGTGAAGCAGGACGAGATTTTTTTCCAGGTGCTGGAAGAGCCTAAGCCTGCCACGACCGCCGCGAAACCACCCGCGAAGTCAAACTAAGCGCAGTGCGCCATGGGCGGCTTAGGCGCGCTTAATCCTGAAAACATTCCACATGTCTAGCGCCGTTATCGCGCAATAGCGCCGCGATGCCGGCTTTGTCTTCAGCTTGCTTGAGCGCGGTTTCGAACCCGGTGCCGGGCGCCAGGCCGGGATAAGTTTCCATCCACAAATTCGGTTCGCCGCGCTTCTTGAGCAAGCTTCCGCTAATGCCGAATCGGCGGGCAATCTCGCTTTGGATTTGCTTTACCGCAGCTTCGGCTTGGACGACATGTTCGGGCTGGACGCGATAGTAAATATAGTAGTGCAGCAAAGGTGTTATCCGGTGGTGTACGGTAAAGGTATTTAAGCGGGCACTGCATAAGGCAGCGCTTCCAGCCGCAGCACGGGGCCGTCGGCGGATTTCCAGTGGATGGCATGCTGCTCCGCGCTGGATATTTGGATTACCGCCAGCATATCAAAGCCACCCGTGGGTGCAGGTGCGGCGTTGACGATCATGCCGGTCGCCTGGTCTGGCATATCGGCGCTGTACAGTTCGTCGCCTGGCTGGGGCTCGGCAGCGTTTTCGAGCTGGGCGAGATACATGCGGCGTTTGAGTTTGCCGAGATACTGGGTGCGCGCGACGATTTCTTGGCCGGGGTAGCAGCCTTTCTTGAAATTCACGCCGCCGATCAATTCATAGTTCAGCATTTGCGCCACGAACTGTTCTTGGGTGGGCGGCAGGACGGTGGGAATGCCGGCGCGTATCATATGCCAATCCCAAGCGTCCGCGCCGGCGGGTTGCGCATGCCGCGTGAGCGCCATCCAGACGGCTTGCGCCCGGTCCGGGGCGATCAGCAATTCGAAATGATCGCCCGGCAAACGCATTACGCTGCCGTGGCTGTTTTGCGCTAAGCCATGCGGGACTGCCGGCACGGCGTCCATGGCGCCGGCGACCGCGGCTTGCGCGCCCGGCCCGCCGACGCCGAGGCGTACCCAAGCATCGCTGACGTCCGAGATTTTTACTTTTGCGCGCAGCACGAACATCGTCAGGCGCTTTTGCACCGCTTCGCGCAAACCGGCGGGAAGCTGCATTAGATAACTGCCGGGTGCGTTTTGCCATAGCAGGCCATTCGCGAGCATGCGCCCCTTGGGTGTGTTGTAGCTGGTGTATTGCGTGTTGCCGCCGTCGAGCAGCCGCACGTCGTTGGATAGCTGTCCTTGCAAGAAAGCTTGTGCCTCTTCGCCGGCGAATTGGATCAAGTTCAGGTGCGATAGATCGGCTACAATGGCGCCTTGCGCGGGAGGCGCGGCGGGCGTGCCGAAATGGGCGACGCGGTCGCCTGCCAGACAAGCGCCTTGGGAAATGAGGAATGTTTGCCAATTGGGAATCATGCTCGCTTGCTCGATCTCGAAAAGTGCATAAAAACTTGGCGCCCAGGGTAAATAAATAGATGCGCCGCCGTTCGCTAACATAATGGCGATGACGCTATTTTACAAGCACGCATGAAACAAAACCGCCCTATTTATCTTGATTTGTTGCGCATCCGCCAGCCCGTGCCCGCGGTAGTGTCATTTTTGCATCGCGTGAGCGGCGCCGGCTTATTTCTCGGCATTCCGCTGCTGCTTCATGCCTTGGATGCCTCGCTTGCCGACCCGGACGGCTTTGCCGCCCTGGCGGCCAATCCTTTCCTTAAGCTCGCCTTGTTCTTCCTGCTTGCGGGCTATGCCTACCATGGCTTGGCCGGACTGCGCTTTCTGTTGTTGGACGTACATTGGGGCAGCGCACTGAAACAGGCGCGCTATTCCGCTTGGGCCGTGTTGGGCGCGGCCTTGGCGAGCGCGCTCCTGATTGGCGTCTGGCTATGGTGAGGCGCGGCGTGAGCGGTGCCCATTACGGCCTGCGCGATTGGCTGGCGCAGCGTTTTAGCGCGGTGATCATGCTGGTTTATACCCTGTTCATGGTCGGGTATTCGGCGACGCAGCAAGCGTTGAACTACGACACTTGGCACGCGCTATTCAGTCACGCTTGGATGCGTTATTTCACGCTGTTGTTCGCGCTTAGCCTATATCTGCATGCCTGGGTTGGGGTACGCGATATTTTGATGGATTATGTGCGTGCAACCTGGATACGGCTGCCGCTGCAAGTCGCCGCCATCGTCGCGCTGCTGCTGTACACGATGTGGATCGTGACCATCCTCTGGAGCGTGAAATGAGCTTGCCCAAGCGCACCTTCGATGCCTTGGTGATCGGCGCCGGCGGCGGCGGCTTGCGCGCGGCATTGCAATTGGCGGCGGCGGATTTCAAAGTGGCGGTCGTCTCCAAGGTATTCCCGACGCGTTCGCACACCGTGGCCGCGCAAGGCGGCATTAACGCCGCGCTGGGCAATGTCACGCCGGATAATTGGTATTGGCATATGTACGACACGGTAAAGGGTTCGGATTATCTGGGCGATCAAGACGCCATCGAATTCATGTGCCGTGCCGCGGCGCAGACGGTGTATGAATTGGAGCATTACGGCTTGCCGTTCTCGCGCCTGGATAACGGCAAAATCTATCAACGGCCTTTCGGCGGGCAATCCACCGAACTCGGCCAGGGCCAGGCAACGCGCACTTGCGCCGCGGCGGACCGCACCGGGCACGCGATGCTGCATACCTTGTATCAGCAAAATATACGCGCCAAGACGCATTTTTTCGATGAGTTTTACGCTATCGACTTGGTCAAGGACGAGGAAGGCTACGTGCTCGGCGCGGTGGCGCTGGAGATCGAAACCGGCCAGCCCCTACTGATCGAGGCGCGCGCCACGCTGCTTGCCACTGGCGGCGCGGCACGGATTTTTCGCACCTCGACCAATGCGCTCATCAATACCGGCGATGGGCTGGGCATGGCGCTGCGCGCGGGTATTCCGCTGCAAGACATGGAATTTTTCCAATTTCACCCGACCGGCATCGCGGGCGTGGGCAATCTCATTTCCGAGGCGGCGCGCGGCGAGGGCGGCTATCTCATCAATCGCCTGGGTGAACGCTTCATGGAGCGCCATGCACCGGCCAACAAAGACTTGGCCAGCCGCGATATCGTGAGCCGGGCCATTCTTGTCGAGATTCGCGAAGGGCGCGGCTGCGGTGCGAATAACGATCATGTGCTGCTCAAGCTGGATCATTTGGGCGCGGACAAAATCACTTCGCGGCTGCCGGGCGTGCGCGACTTAGCGCGGCGTTTCGCGCACGTCGATCCGATCGAAGCGCCGATCCCGGTGTTTCCCACCGCGCACTATATGATGGGCGGCATCCCGAGCAATCGTCACGGCCAAGTGGTAGCGCCGACCGTCACCGGGCCGGAGGAGCCGGTGCCGGGTTTGTATGCCGTGGGAGAATGCGCCTGCGTATCGGTACACGGCGCGAATCGATTGGGTGGCAATTCGCTGCTCGATATCGTGGTATTCGGCCGCGCCGCGGGCAGCCATATGCTGGACTATTTGCGCGAGAATCCCTATCCGCGCCCGATTCCGAAAGATGCGCCCGCGCCTGCGCTCGCGCGGCTGGCGCGTTGGGAACGCGGCGGCACCGGTGAAAGTATTCCCGAGATTCGCGAGGCCATGCGCCGCATCATGGAAGAGCACTGCGGTGTATTCCGCACCGGTGACAGCATGCAAGTGGGGGTGGATAAAATGCTTGCCTTGCGCGAGCGCCTGGCGCACGCAGTATTGCATGACCAGAGCAAAATATTCAACACGGCACGCATCGAGGCGCTGGAATTGGAAAATATGTTAGAGACGGCGCTCGCCAGCATTGTCTCGGCCTGTGCGCGCGCCGAAAGCCGGGGGGCGCATTCGCGCGTGGATTTCCCCGCGCGCGACGACGATAATTGGCTCAAGCACAGTTTGTATTTTTTGGCGGGTACGCGTCTCGATTACAAACCGGTGCGCTTGAAGCCGCTCACGGTCGACTCCTTTCCCCCACTCCCACGCGTCTATTAGGAGTCGGATAGCCATGCGTTTCTCCATTTATCGATACCACCCGGAATCCGGCGCCAAACCCGTCATGCAGGACTATGTGCTCGACATCGCGCCGCAAGGCAAGATGCTGCTCGACGCGATTTTGGCGCTTCAGGAGAGCGATCCTACTCTCGCGGTGCGGCGCTCGTGCCGTGAAGGCGTGTGCGGTTCGGATGCGATGAATATCAACGGCCGCAACGGCTTGGCCTGCGTGACGCCGCTCGCCGATTTGAAACAGCCGATTACCTTGCGCCCCTTGCCGGGCTTGCCGGTGATACGCGATTTGATCGTGGACCTCACCCAGTTTTATCAGCAATACCGTTCGATCGAGCCGTATCTCGTCAATCACGATCCCGAACCGGAAATCGAACGCCTGCAATCACCTGCCGAGCGCGCCGAGCTGGACGGGCTGTACGAATGCATTCTGTGCGCATGCTGCTCCACCGCTTGCCCTTCGTTCTGGTGGAACCCGGATAAATTCGTCGGCCCGGCGGGCTTGCTGCAGGCCTATCGCTTCATTGCCGATAGCCGCGATCAAGCTACCAATGCGCGCCTCGACGATTTGGAAGATCCTTATCGGTTATTCCGCTGCCACAGCATTATGAATTGTGTCGCGGTCTGTCCCAAAGACCTCAACCCCACCGAAGCCATCGGCAAGATCAAAGCCTTGCTGGTGAATCGCACAGTATGAGCGCAATGAATCGGCTGCGCTGGAAATGCCGCCGCGGCACGCTCGAACTCGATTTGGTGTTGCAGCAATTTTTGGCGCGAGACTATGCCATGCTCGATGCCGCCGCGCGGCAGGCATTCGAAGCGTTGCTTGAGTCCGGCGATGAAGAGTTGTGGGCTCTGGTGAGCGGTACAACACCATGCCCCGCGCCGGAATTAGCACAGATCGTGGAGCGGTTGCGCGCATGCTAAGGCTTGCGTTCACGCCGTCACGCCGCTTGAGCGCATGGCTGTTGGCGGGGCATGC
>DAIAMA010000109.1 GCA_027438535.1 bacterium | reverse complement strand
ATGCCGTTGGGCAAGGGCGATACGCTCTCGCTACAGGATGCATGGGATGTGGCGCAATATCTCAATAGCCACGACCGGCCACCCGACCCGAGAACGAAATGAGCGGCAAGCACCGGACAACATCGATGCCACCCTATCCTCGCGGGGAGAGCGCCATGCGCGTGCTGTCTGCCAGCCATTCAGGCGATTCCATGAGCCACCCCGCGCACGAACGCGTGTGCCCCCAGTGCAACGGGTCCGTGAATCGTGTGCGGCGCCGTTTTATCGACCGGCTCGTGAGCTTGATTACACCGGTGCACCGCTATCGCTGCCATGCGAAGGGTTGGGGGTGCGATTGGGAAGGGAATCTGCCTTAAATGGCTTTCCCGAAGCGCATCCTAGGAGAACACATATGAAAGAACAAATCGTGAATGGCGCGCTAAATACCCCGATCGCCGGGGCGGACGACACGTGGCAGCAAGTTAAATTACTGGCGGTATCTAATGCCTGCCTGCGGCGAAATTTGATACGGTTTTCCCGCAAACTAAAACAGGTAGGCCACCTTGCCTATCACGACGAACTGACGGGGCTGCCCAACCGCAACTTGCTACTGGATCGTCTGCATCAGGCGCTGCAACAAGCAATGCGCCAGCATAAACAGGTGTTGCTGCTGTTTATCGATTTGGATCGCTTCAAATGGATCAACGAGCAATTGGGGTATCTCGCGGGAGATAAGCTATTGCAGCAGGTAGCCACGCGCTTAGCCGCCAACATTCGTGGCGCGGACACCGCTTGCCGTTATGGAAGCGATGAATTCGTCGTCATGCTGCCTGACATCGAGCAGCAACAAAACGCCGACGCGGTAATCAAGAAAATCTACGCGCAATTCACCGAGCCTTACGTGATCGATGACAAAGCGATTACGCTGACGGCAAGTATCGGCACTGCCGTCTATCGCGGCGCACAGCAAAGCGGCGAGGATTTGATTCGGCAAGCCAATATTGACATGTATCGCGCCAAAGCCAACAGTATCCCGCCCGCCATTGCGCTCGTGTAGATTGCTTGCCCCCACCCTGGCACGGCTATTCCATGCCCGCGCGCGATTCGTTCCGCCGTGACCTTTTACACGCCTCCTAGTATGTGCGCTACCGTACCGACTAAACATCAAGACCGGCTTATGCTGTTCTTGAGATTTCGACAGCGATGCGGATTGCGTGCCGCAAGTATCGTTCGAGACAACGCACACCAAAAGGAAACAGCATGCCGATGCAAATCAATCAATCCACGACGCCCCTGATGTGGATCGCGGGCATCGCCATTATTTTATTCTCTGCTGTCGGTATCGCCGCCTTCATGGGATGGATACCCGGCTCCATCGGCGAGCCCGGTGACAAGGCTGCGTCAAGCAGCACGGCGGGCGTAAAAGCGCATACGGCGGCGCCAACGCATGTGGCGCGAAACAAGCACACCAAGGCGATATGCGCCGAATGCGGCGTGATTCAGTCGGTACGCGAGATCGCTCAGCCCGGCAAGGGCGGTGCCATCGGTATTGTCGGCGGCGCCGTGGTGGGCGGCTTGCTCGGCAATCAGGTCGGCGCCGGGCGCGGTAAAGATATCGCGACCGTGGCCGGGGCGGTGGGCGGCGCGGTAGCGGGCAACGAAATTCAGAAGCGCGTGGACACGGCCAAGCGCTATGAGATCGCCGTGCGTTTTGACGATGGATCGCACCGTGTATTCACCGAGGTCAATCCGCCGGCTTGGCGAGCGGGTGACCGCGTCAAGGTCGTTAATGGGGTAATCCGCTCGAACAATTGAATGCCGTGGGCCGCACAGCACGAGCCGACAGGTTTTTTGTGGTAACACTTGGCACAGTAGCTCATCCAGGTGGTGTTTACCGATAACGTGATGAGGAGAAAAAAATGTTAGGAACCATACTGTTGATCGTACTTGTGCTGCTGCTGATTGGCGCGATACCGAGTTGGCCACACAGCCGAAGCTGGGGTTATGCCCCGAGCGGCGTGCTTGGCACGATATTGATCATCGTGCTTATCCTGTGGCTTCTAGGGCGGCTATAACGCTACACCGTATCGAGCCAGAATCCGCTTTGTTTTTTTATTCACAGAGGAGTGTTAATCATGAAACAATTTAATAGATATTTTTCGGTATTTTTCTTGAGCGTGCTGCTGCTGTCTTTCCTGGGTTGCGCTTCCACGCCCAAGCAAGAGGGCACCGGCGAATATGTCGATGATGCGGTAATTACCACCAAAGTGAAAGCGGCCATCTTCAATGAGCCGACGCTGAAATCCACCGAAATTAATGTCGAGACCTTTAAGGGCGTCGTGCAATTAAGCGGTTTTGTGAGCTCCCAAGCCGATATTAATAAAGCCGTTAGCCTCGCGCGCAGTGTGAAAGGCGTGGTCGCGGTCAAGAACGACATGCGATTGAAATAATGTCGAGCCACTTATAGATTCTTCGGACGGCCTTTTTGCGCGCGAAGGAATTCGGTGGCGGCATCGGGCAAGGAGAGGCTGGTACATCTCCTTGCCTCTTTGCTTGAGGGCCGGCATTACGATGTGCATGCCATGGATCGTATGTGGCGATACGCGCGCCTATTCAAAAAATCTCTTTGAGGGAGTTGTGATGAATAAGAAACATTTTCCCCCCGGGCATGATTTGCAGCAGTGCGCTCCGCATCGAGCGGAGAAGGGGAGCGGATACGACACCTTGGCGATTGTCTTGCTTGCATTCTGGCTAGTAGCGGTAGGCGCCGGATACACCTTGCACGGCTTTATTTACCTTCTTTTGGCCGGCGCCATCGTGGTGGCGCTGATCCGTTTTACGCAAAACCGGTACGCTAATCGGATTCCGGTTTTTTTAACCATAAGGAGAAAGAAATGAACGCAATAAGAGCAATCGCATTCGCGCTGATTCTAGCCGGCGCACTGGGCTTGGTGTACGGCGGGTTTACCTACACCAAGGAAACGCATCAGGCCAAGCTGGGCCCGATCGAGCTGTCGGTAAAGGACAAAGAGACGGTCAACATCCCGGTCTGGGCGGGCGTAGGCGCCATCGTCATTGGCGGCGCCTTATTGATTTTTGGCGGCACCAAGCGCTAATTCTCGTACCCGCCGCGGGCGTTTCGTCCCGTCGGCGGTTGACATGACTGCTACCCCCATCCCCTCTGAAACGCCCGGCGGCCCCGCGCCCGAGTCGGTGGCGGATAATCTTTTCCCTCCCGCCAAGATCGCCGATACGATCCCGCTCGCGGTTCACTTGCCCGTGGACGCGCGCGGCATTGCGCTCGGCATCTTGGCGACGATTGCTTTGGTATTCGCGCTGGACTGGGCGCAGCCGTTTCTGATCACCCTATTGTTGGGGATACTCTTTGCGTACACCTTGAATCCGCTGGTCGTGTGGCTGGAGCGGATTAAAATACCGCGCGCGGTGGGCGCGGGCATGGTTATGGCGGCGGTGATCTGCGCGCTGGCGTTTGGCGCTTATGCGCTGCGCGGACAGGTACAAAGAATACTCGTGCAGCTGCCCGAAGCGGCCAGCAAACTGTCGGCGGGGCTCGCCAAGATGCGGAGCGGCCCGCTGAGCAATATGAATAATGTGCAAGCCGCAGCGAACACCATCGAAAAAGCGACCAGCCAAGCCGACCTGTCGGCGCTTCCCAAACAGCGCGCCACGCACGTCGTTATCGACCAGCCCACCTTCAAGCTCAGCAACTTTCTTTGGGTTGGCTCCCGTGGGGTGCTTGCCTTTATCGGCCAAGCGGCCATGGTGCTTTTTTTAGTGTTCTTTTTTTTGCTCGGCGGCGATATGTTTAAGCGCAAGCTGGTACGGCTCGCGGGACCGACGCTGTCGCGAAAGAAGATCACGGTGCATATCTTGGACGGCATCAACGATTCCATTCAGAAATACATGTTCATGCTATTGGTGACCAATGGCTTGGTCGGGCTGCTTACCTGGATCGCGCTGCATTGGATCGGTTTGGAAAATGCCGGGGCCTGGGCCGTCGCCGCCGGTTTGTTGCATGTCATCCCTTATGCGGGCCCGGCGCTCACCGCGGCCATCCTCGGCATGACGGCTTTCATGCAATTCGATTCGTTTTCCATGGGGCTATTGACCGTCGCCGCGTCGCTGGCGATCGCGACCTTGGTCGGAACCTTGGTGGCTACTTGGATGACCGGGAAATTCGCCAAAATGAACACGGCGGCCGTGTTCGTCTCGCTGCTGTTCTGGGCTTGGCTGTGGGGCGTGTGGGGCATGCTGTTGGGCATTCCTATCATCGTCATCGTGAAAGTGGTGTCGCAGCATGTGGAGCAACTGCATCCCGTGGCCGAGTTGTTGAGCGAATGAGACAAGCGCGCGCATCTTAAAAAACCGGTTTCAGTGCTTGGCACCCAATGGGCTCCGACGTGGATATTCTGAATTTACCGTTTCAAGAAACATACGTGCTGACGGACGCGCAATGGTTCTTGCTGGTGGGCGGGTTGTTGCTCACTATGGGTCTCACCTCGGCGGCGCTTAAGCGACTGCCCATTACTTCGGCCATTATTTATTTGGCGGTGGGATTGCTGCTCGGTCCGACCGTGCTCAATGCCTTTCACTTCAATCCGCTGAAGCAATCGGCGCTGTTGCAAGTGCTCGCCGAGGTGGCAGTGCTGATTTCCCTCTTTTCCGCCGGCGTCAAAATGCCGGTGCCGGTAAGCTTTGCGCGCTGGCGCACGCCGATGCTGCTGGCGACGGTCTCGATGGCGATCACGGTCGGCTTGGTCGCGGCCTTTGCGTATTACCTTTTAGATCTGCCGCTGGGCGCCGGTGTCCTGTTGGGGGCGATCCTCGCGCCTACCGATCCGGTATTGGCCACCGATGTGCAAATTCGCCATCCCGATGATCGCGACCAACTCCGCTTCAGCTTAACCTGCGAGGCCGGCATGAACGACGGCAGCGCTTTTCCCTTCGTGATGCTGGGCCTGGGCATGCTGGGATTGCACGAGCTTGGCGCATTCGGACTGCAATGGGTGCTAGTGGATGTATTGTGGGCTACTGTCGCAGGCGTTTCGATCGGCATCGTGTCGGGTGCGGCGCTGGCTCATCTCAGTTGGAAACTGAACGGCGTCTCGCCCAGAAACGAACTGCTCTATGATTTTCTCGGTTTGGGGCTCATCGGCGTGGTATACGGGGTCAGCGTTATCGCGCATGCTTGGGGCTTCCTTGCCGTATTCTTCGCGGCAGTTGCGTTACGCCAGACCGAGCTCAAGCTTGCCGGCGCGAACGCTGCGCCGGCGCCATTGCCGGCTCAGGGTATCCCGCCCGAGAAGATGCGGGATTGTGCCGATAGCGAAA
>DAIAMA010000108.1 GCA_027438535.1 bacterium | reverse complement strand
CTTACGCCGATGTGGCTCAACTCGAAGCATTGTACGGACTGGCTTTGGCGCAGCCGGATGTGGTCGGACTGGCGGTGGGCACGCGGCCGGATTGCGTGCCGGACGCGGTACTGGATTTGCTCGACGGCTATCGCCGCCAAGGTTGGGAAGTGTGGCTGGAATTGGGCTTGCAATCGGCCTTTGACGAGACCTTGGCGCGAGTCAATCGCGGCCACGGCTTCGCGGAATATCGGTACGCCGTGCTCGCCGCGCGCGGCCGCGGCATTCCGGTATGCACGCATCTGATCGTGGGGCTGCCGGGCGAAACGCCGCGCCACTACCACGAGACGCTGGATGCGGTGCTGGCGCTGGGGGTGGACGGGTTGAAGCTGCATCCGCTGCACGTGGTGAAGGGCACGCAACTCGCCAACCAGTGGCGGCGCGGCGAGTATCGGCCGCTTGCGTTGGCCGAGTACATCGAGATCGCCAGCGATTTGATCGAGCGCACGCCGCAACAAATCGTGTTCCATCGCGTGACCGGCACGGCTTCGAAAGACATTTTATTGGCGCCGGAATGGTGTAGTCAAAAGTGGAATGTGTTGAACGGCATCGAGCGCGAGTTGCGCCGCCGCGGCCATCGCCAGGGGGAATATGCCGGCGCCCATTGCAAGGAATTGCAGCATGTCGCCTGACGCCTCGATGGAATTAGTGTGCCCGGCGGGCAACCTGCCCGCGCTCAAGGCGGCGGTGGATAATGGCGCGGATTGCGTCTACATCGGCTTCCGCGACGGCACCAATGCGCGCAACTTCGCCGGTCTCAATTTCGACGCGGCCGCCGCGCGAGAGGGCTTGCGTTACGCACACGCCCAAGGGGCAAAAGTATTGCTGGCACTTAACACCTATCCCCAAGCAGAAAATTGGCAGCGCTGGCAAGGTGC
This sequence comes from bacterium, assembly GCA_027438535.1. Lineage (GTDB taxonomy): Bacteria > Pseudomonadota > Gammaproteobacteria > Burkholderiales > Thiobacteraceae > RBG-16-58-11. The sequence continues at coordinate 4,416 of DAIAMA010000108.1, read as the reverse complement.
GCTGGACCAGGCGGCGGCGCTGGGTGTGGACGCGGTGATCCTGGCCGACGTCGGGCTGATGGATTACGCATCCAAGACTTATCCCGGGTTGCGCTTGCATCTGTCGGTGCAAGGCTCCGCTACCAACTACGAAGCGATCAATTTTTTCTACGAGCGCTTCGGCATCCGGCGCGCGGTGCTGCCGCGGGTGTTGGCGCTCGCTCAGGTGGAGCAGGTGGTGAACCACACGCCGGTGGAGATCGAGTTGTTCGGCTTCGGCGGCCTGTGCGTCATGGTGGAAGGGCGCTGCGCCTTGTCTTCCTACGTTACCGGGGAATCGCCCAACACCTGCGGCGTCTGCTCGCCGGCCAAGGCGGTGCGCTGGCAGCAGACGCCACAGGGGCTTGAATCGCGTCTCAATGGCGTACTGCTCGATCGCTACGAAGACGGCGAGAACGCTGGCTATCCCACCCTGTGCAAGGGACGCTTCGAAGTGAACGGCGATACTTATTACGCCATCGAAGAGCCCGCCAGCCTCAACGCCATGGAATGCTTGCCGGAGATGCTGCGCATGGGGATCAAAGCGATCAAGATCGAGGGCCGCCAGCGCAGTCCGGCTTATGTGGCGCAAGTGACTCAGGCGTGGCGGCAGGCGATCGACGCTTGCCGGCGCGCGCCGCACGACTTCAAAGTGGACGCCGCGTGGAGCGAGTCATTGAGCAAGGTGGCGGAAGGGCGGCAACACACATTGGGGGCGTATCACCGGCCATGGAAATGAACGCACTGAAACTGGCTCTGGGCCCGGTACTCTATTACTGGTCGCGCGAGACCCTGCTCCAGTTTTACGACGAGATTGCGCGGACGCCGGTGGATATCGTCTATCTGGGCGAAACGGTATGCTCGCGGCGGCATACGCTGCGCACCGATGATTGGTTCGAACTGGCCGAACGCCTCGCGCAAGCGGGCAAGGAAGTGGTGCTCTCCACCCAAGCGCTGCTGGAATCGGAGTCGGACCTGAAAATCTTGCGCAAGCTCGCCGCCAACGGCCGCTTCCTGGTGGAGGCGAACGACATGGGCGCAGTGCGGTTGCTCGCGAGTACGCCGTTCGCGCTTGGCCCTCACATCAATCTCTACAATCCCGGTACGCTGAATTATCTGGCCATGCTGGGCGCGCGGCGCTGGGTGGCGCCGTTGGAGATGTCGCGACTAGCCCTGCAAACGATGCAACGGCAGCGCCCCCAGAGAATGGAGACCGAGGTGTTCGCTTACGGCCGCATGCCGCTGGCTTTTTCCGCGCGCTGCTTCACCGCGCGCCACCATAATTTACCCAAGGACGATTGCCAGTTCCGCTGCTTGGATTATCCCGACGGGCTCACGCTGCGCACCCGCGAAGGCCGGCCGTTCCTGACGCTGAACGGTATCCAAACCCAGTCCGCCGGCGTCTACAACCTGATCTGTGAGCTGGCAGGTATGCGCGTGCTTGGCGTGAACGTGGTGCGGATCAGCCCTCAAGCCCACCACACCGAAAAAATTATCCGGCTTTTCCGCGACTGCCTGGAAGGCGAACTCGCACCACAGACCGCGGCGGATCAAATGACGCGGCTGATGCCGGGCCACGCCTGCGACGGCTTTTGGCATGGCCGGCCAGGGTTGGAACAAGTGGGGCAAGGCCGGCCATGACGCCGCAAAATCCTGTCATCAAAGTGTTCGATAGCGGTATTCAAAGCGGTACCCGCAACCTGACGATTGACCGGGAACTGTTGCGCCGGCATGCGGCCGGTGCTTGGCCGGACACGCTGCGCTTCCATCGCAGCCGGCCCACCGCCTGCGTCGGCTATCACCAGGCCATTGACCGCGAACTGCGGCTGGATTACTGCACCCGTCACGGCATCGAAACCATGCGCCGCGTCACCGGCGGCGGCGCGCTGTATCTCGACGAAAATCAGCAAGGAATCAGCTTGATTGTCGGGCACCGGGGAAACCGTGATCGCCTTTCCTGCGCACAGCTGCTGCAAGGGTTTTGCGAAGCCTTGGCCGCCGGGCTTAAGGAGCTCGGCCTGCGAGCCGCGTATAAATTTCCCAACGATCTGGAAATCGGCGGGCGCAAAATCGCCTCGGCTTTTCTGGCGCGGGAGGGGGAGTCCCTGCTGTTTCAAGCCACCATACTCTTGGATGCGGACATCCAGGCGATGCTGGAAGCGCTCCGGGTGCCGACGGAGAAACTGTCCGCCGATGGATTGGCCGGCGCGCGCGAACGCTTGATCAGCGTACGCCAATGCTTGGGCGAAGTGCCGCCAGCGCAATCCATCGTGTCGGCCATGTCGCGGGGAATCGCCGCGGTGATGGATATCCATGCGGATTTGAGCAAGCTCCAATCCGGGCCGGCAATCAACGTGGATTTTGCGGCGGCGCACGCATTCACCCACCGCATCGACTGGGACGGGGAAGTGGATCTGGAAGCCATCTGGAAGACGCCGTGCGGGGTGCTGCGGGCACGGGTGGAATACGATACACAGGCCGGGGAAATCCGGCACGCGATGCTGGCAGGGGACATGCACTTGCATCCGGCGCACGTGTTCGCGCAGTTGGAACAGGGTCTCGTGGGATGGACGCCGTGCATGGTGGAGGGCGCGGTGCATCGGATCGTACGCGCCGCGCGCGCGGATCTGCTGGGATTCTCCGCCGAGGACCTCGTGCGGGTGTTGCAACTCGCGGTGGAAAAAGCCGCCGCCAAAGACCGGCTCCAATTGAAAGACGACCGCCTGATGTTGCACCACGCGGACGGTAGCCTGCCGACGGAAATGATATTGGCCCAGGCCGAAGTCATGTTGCTGCCTTATTGCGCCAAACCCATATGGTGCAAGTGGCGCCGGCGTGAAGACTGCCCCGAGTGCGGCTTGTGCGAGGTGGGTGAAGTCTATCGCTTGGCGCGGGAGCGCAATATGCGGGCGATCACCATTACCAGCTACGAGCATCTCACTGCCACCCTGGGCGTTCTGCGAGCCGAGGGAACGACGGCCTATGTCGGCATGTGTTGCAGCCACTTCTTCATCAAGCGCCATCAAGCTTTTCAGGCGGCCGGCATGGCGGCGGTGCTGATGGATATCTCCGGCGCCAACTGTTATGAACTGAAAGCAGAAAGCGCGGCCTACGCCGGATGCTTCGAAGCCCAGGCCAGCCTGGATATGGAGAGCGTGCGGCAGGTGATGCGCTTCGTGCCCGGCCGCGCCGCGCGTTTCCCTCTCTCCTAACTCTCTCCCGCAAGCGGGAGAGAGGGACTCAGGCTCGCTTCGCGAGTTTCACATTAACGAGGTAAAAAAATGAAACTGCCATCGATCACATTTCCCGCGCCGGTTGCCAAATTGCTTGCTTTGCTGCCGCAATATCCCCATGCGGTGCTGTTTGTTGGCATCCTTAACGCGGCGCTGTCCGCGCACCTCCGGCCGCGGGATTTGCAGCCCTTGCACGGCAAGCAGGTGTGTATCCGCGTCAAAGACACCGGGGTCGAATTTCACTTCAGCGTCACGCCGACCGCTTTCGTCGCGCGCCACCGTGTACCCCGCCCCGACTTGACCATCAGTGCCGACGCGCGCGATTTTCTGCTGCTGGGGTTGCGCTGGGAAGATGCAGATACGCTGTTTTTCAACCGGCGGTTGACCATGGAAGGGGATACCGAACTGGGCTTGTTCGTGAAGAATACCTTGGATGCGCTGGAAATACCGGTGCTGGATATTTTTCGACCCGGCCCGGAGGCGGTACATATAAGAGATAAAAACATCTTAAGATCATCTTGACAAGAATACTATAGGGCGTAGTATTTATGCGGGCAGGCTACAAGATATTGTGGTCACGATAGCCGCGACGCACAGGAGGCAATGATGGCAAGCCAAGCATTGGAAGCATCGGTTCGCTCGTCTTTGATGTCCATTCCGCGCCAGGTTATCAAGCGCGACGGCAAGCCCGCGCCGTTCGACGCGGCGAAGATCCGCTCCGCCATCCGCCGCGCCGGAGAGGCCAGCGGCGAGTTTGGCGACATCGAGTCCGAGTTGCTCACGGCGCAAGTGGTGAAAGTGCTGATCCACAAGTTCCGCATCGAAGCGCCTGCCATCGAGAACATCCAAGACGTCGTCGAGCAGGCGCTGATTTCTGCCAATCATTTTCAAACCGCGCGCGCCTACATCGTCTACCGCGAACAGCACAAGAAGCTGCGCGAGGATCGCAAGACCGTGGTGGACGTGGGTACTTCCATCAACGAATATCTGGAGCAGCAAGATTGGCGCGTCAACGCCAATGCCAACCAGGGCTATTCCTTGGGCGGCTTGATTCTTAATGTCTCGGGCAAGGTGGTCGCGAATTATTGGCTCAATCACGTCTATCCGCCGGAAGTAGGCGAAGCGCATCGTAGCGGCGACCTTCACATTCACGATCTCGACATGC
>DAIAMA010000107.1 GCA_027438535.1 bacterium | reverse complement strand
GTGATCCTTGGCCGATTGCACCACCGCCCGCACCCGGTCCTCGCGTCCGATATTGCCGGGATTGATGCGCAGGCAATCCGCACCGAGTTCCGCCACGCGCAGCGCGATCTTATAATCGAAATGAATATCGGTGATGAGCGGCACCGGCGAGCGTTTTTTGATGGCGCCGAAAGCTTCCGCCGCCTCCATGCTGGGGATCGAGACGCGCACGATATCGGCGCCCACTTTCACCGCGCGCTCGATTTGCGCCACGGTGGCATCGACGTCGGTGGTTTCGGTATTGGTCATGGTCTGCACCGAAATCGGCGCATCGCCGCCGATAGCCACCGAGCCGACCTTGATTTGACGGCTCTTGCGGCGGGGAATGTGATGGGTGTGCAACATGCCTACTCCAATGTGAGGCGCGCGACGTTGACCCGGATATACGGCGCGAGGTCGACGGGTTTGCCATTATAGGTAATTCTGACTTGCGCCGCATTGCCTACCACCAGCGCGAAGGGTGGCGTGCCCCGCACGACTTGTTCGCTGCCCGCGCGGTTCAATCGCGAAAAAATCTTCTTGCCGGATTGGTCGCGGATTTCGACCCAGGCATCGCCATCGAAACGCATGCTCAATGCGGCCCCATCGCCCGCCGCGAGAGGCGTCGCCTCGAGCGCAGACGGCACCGCCGTACTCCGCATATCCGGCGCCGCGCTCGCCGCCACACCGGAAGCCGGATTCGGCCCGGCACCCTGCGGCACGATTTGCGGCGCGGGCAAGGCCAGTGGAGTTTGCGCCGGATTGGGCAATACGCTTCCCGCGGTGCGCGCCGGCGCATGCGGCTTGGCGGGTATGCTTTCATCGTGTAACGCAAAATACATGAGCAGCGGCAGCGTCACCGCCAGCACCGCTACCGCCGCCGCATACCACACCCACTTTGGCGTGGGCTTGTTGGTGAATTCGATGCGCTCCGCCGCTGCCACGATCTCCCGCGGCGGCGATTGCGGGCGGCAACGCTCGTAAGCGTCAAGGAAGGCCGCCGCATCGAGCTGCACGACCTTGGCGTAGTTACGGATAAAGCCGCGCACGAAAGTATTCCCCGGCAGCGCCTCGAAGCGATTGGCCTCCAAGCTCTCGACCTGGCGTAAGCCCAGCCGCAGTTGCCGCGCCACATCGGCGGCGCTCAAGTTCCAGCGCTCGCGCGCCGCGACCAATAACTCGCCCAGCGTGGGCTGCGCCGCCTCCGGGTACGGCGGCTCGGCCGGCGTTTCAGGCGGCTGTGCCTCGTTCATTCGTAGCGGCCGGCGGCTAGCGCCTGCGCCTCCTTGGACAAGGGAAAGCGCTGGCGCAGCATTTGCGCATAGCTTGCCTCGGCATTTTTATCGTGCAATTGATGCTCGATGCGCACGCCCAGCCAGAGCGCTTCCGGTGTCGAATTCTGCCCCTGCATGAATGTCAGGATTTGCGCCCGTGCCGCGGGGAAGTCCTTCGCCTGATAGTAGATATTCGCCAATCCCAGGAGCGCCTGCGGCTGGTTCGGGCGCAGCTTTAGCGCCTTCAAGAAGAACTCTTCGGCGCTCTTATCGTCGTTGCGCTTAAGCGAGCAAATGCCGGCATTGACATAGGGCTTGTCCGGCGTTTCGTATAAGGGATTTTTCAGGGCGTCCATGAATTGCTTGATGGATTCGTCGATGTGTCCGCGCTGGCACAAAAACCAGCCGTAATTGTTATGCGCTTCCGGGTTGTTTTTATCCAACTCCAGCGCACGCTTGAAATAATGTTCGGCCTTCGCATCTTCCTTCAATTCCATGTACACCAAGCCGAGCATGTAATTGGCGGGCACGTAGCGCGGTTCCGCGGACAGCGCGGTGTTGAGTTCATCCAAGGCCACGCCGATCTGCCCCACGCCGAGATACTGCGAGCCCAGCTCGGTATGCACCTTCGCCCGGTCGTACGCGACGCGCTCTTCTTCCGTGGACGGCACATAACCCGGCGGCATGCCCGGGACGCTGGGCGTCGGGCCCGACGGCGAGGCCGAAACGGCACACGCGGAAAGACCTAGGCACACGCTCAAAACGATCATTCGCCAATTCATTCCACTACCTCCATATTGCGCTGGGTGCGCTTGGTTTTATCCCGCACCTTGCCCGCGAGTTGACCGCAAGCGGCATCGATGTCGTCACCGCGCGTCTTGCGCGTGGTGACGACATGGCCTGCAGCCTGCAACACCGATCTGAAACGCCGGATCGCCTCGGGCGCGGAACGAACATAACCGGAATCCGGAAACGGATTGAACGGAATCAAATTGAATTTGCACGGCACGTCGCGCGTCAGCGCGATCAATTGCTTGGCATGGCTCACGCTGTCGTTCACGCCCTCCAGCATGACGTACTCGAACGTGATGAAGTCGCGCGGCGCGCGCTCAAGGTAGCGCCTGCATGCGGCAAGCAGTTCCTTCAGCGGATACTTCTGATTGATAGGCACCAGCCTGTCGCGCAGCGCATCGTTAGGCGCATGAAGCGACACCGCCAATGCGACCGGACAGTCCTCGCGCAACCTGTCCATCGCAGGCACGATGCCGGAAGTCGAAACCGTCACGCGGCGGCGCGACAATCCATACGACTGATCATCGAGCATCAGGCGCAATGCGCTCACCGTATTGCTGTAATTCAGAAGCGGCTCGCCCATGCCCATCATCACCACGTTGCTGATAATGCGCTCGCCCTTAACAAGTTTCTCGCGCAGCGCGCCTGCGTCCCTCTCCTCCGCTAGCGGGGAAGCGTTAGGAGCGAGGGTACGATCCAAGGCTTTATTCGCTACCCAAAGCTGGCCGATGATTTCCGATACCGATAGATTGCGGTTGAAGCCCTGGCGGCCGGTGGAGCAGAAAGTGCACGCCAGCGCGCAGCCGACTTGCGAGGACACGCACAAGGTACCGCGATCATCCTCGGGAATAAACACCGTCTCCACCGCGTTGCCGGTGCCGGTATCGATCAGCCACTTGACCGTGCCATCCGTGGAACGATGTTCCGAACGCACTTGCGGCGCGATGATCACGGCTTGCTGCGCGAGCTTTTCCCGCAGCGACTTCGCCAAATCGCTCATCTGCCCGAAATCGCCGGCGCCCATCTGATGCATCCAGCGCAGCACTTGCTTAGCGCGAAACGGCTTCTCGCCGATCTCGGCGAAATAGCGCGTCAGCCCCGCCAGGTCGAAGTCGAGCAGATTGATCATTAGCGGCCGGAATACACTTCCATCTCGGGGAAGAAATAAGCGATTTCGACGGCCGCCGTGTCCGGGCCGTCGGAGCCGTGCACCGCGTTGGCGTCTATGCTCTGAGCGAAGTCGGCGCGTATGGTTCCGGCTTCGGCTTTTTTCGGATCGGTCGCGCCCATCAGTTCGCGGTTCTTGGCGATCGCGTTCTCGCCTTCCAGCGCCTGAATCATCACCGGGCCGGAGCTCATGAAGGCCACCAGATCGTTGAAAAACGGCCGGCCCTTGTGCACCGCGTAAAAACCCTCGGCGTCGGCTTTGGACAACCACTTCATTTTGGCGGCGATCACCTTCAGACCATTGGTCTCGAAGCGCGAATAAATCTTGCCGATGACATTCTTGCCCACGGCGTCCGGTTTGATGATGGACAAGGTGCGTTCCACAGCCATTTCCTGCTCGGCGATAATCGAGACAACTCCAACGATAGTCGACATTGGGGTCAGGTTCCCTACAATCACGTAGTCGGAAAAGTTGCGCTCATACTTAGAAATGACCAGTCGGAGAAATAGGTAACAAGCGTGGGTGGTTCACCGCCCCCTCCTATAAATAATACCCCCCAAAGCTGGCTACCCTAACCGAATAATCTGATTCAAGCGCTCGCAGACCTGCGCGAACAGGGAATCGGACAACGCGCCGAGCGGGTGAGCCTTGGCGCCGCGCAGGCGCCAGTCGAAAGACTTGGGCTGGTGGCAAAGCACGTAACTGGTCTGCCCCGCCTTGCGCCCCTTGGCCTGCCCAGCTGCCACGGCAAAAGGGTTGTCGGCGTTGTACTCCGCCGTGGTCATCGGCAGTCCGATGACCAGCGAGGTTTTCGCGTTGAAGATGCGCGGCGAGAGCACTAGAAAGGGATGTACGTCGCGCATTTCCTGCCCGACTTGGGGGTTGCAGTCGATCCAGATGACGTCCTGGCGATCCGGCACCCAATGTTTGCGTTTGCCTGGTGCGGTCTGTTTCGTAGCTACCAACGCTCGGCCCCGATAGCCTGGCTGGCCATGACTTCACCGCCGTGCCGCGCCGGATCAAAGCGCGCCAGCCGTTGCTCCAAGCTGAGCGGGGCATCGGCCACCGGCCTGATGACCACCCGCCCTTCTTCCACCGAGACACAAACCCGCTGGTCGACGTGCAGATGCGCCGCACGGGCGACCGCTGCGGGCAAGCGAACACCCAGATTGTTGCCCCACTGTTTGATATCGAGAACAGCTTCGGTCATGGCGCACCCCTGAAACTAAATGTATAAACATAAGTTTAAACATTTCGATACGCCACGTCAAACACCATCCGCATGCGGCACATAGGTCACGAGCAGCGACAACACTGCCGTCACCACCAGAACCCCCGCAGCCGCTAAATCGCCATCATCATCCAAGCGCCGCTCGCGGCGATGGCCGCGCCTACGGCGCGCAGCCCGATGGCCTGTTTATTCAGGCCCTGCCCGAGCAGCAGACCCAGGCCATGCAATACCGCGGTGGATAACACAAAGCCGGCCCCATACTGCCAAGGCGCGCTCAGCATAGGCATTTCCGCGCCATGCGCATAGCCGTGAAAAATGGCGAATAAGCCGGCAATGCCCGCGCCGAGCACGGTGGGCAACTTAACCGAGAAAGCAATCAGCAAGCCCAACAGCAACACCGAAGTCGCGATACCGCTTTCGACCATGGGCAAGGCGCCGATGCCCGCCATGCCCGCGCTCCCCGCCACCGCAATGAGCGCCACAAAACTGCCTGGCACCAGCCACCGGGCGCGTCCGCCCAACTGGGCGGCCCATATCCCAACGGCAAGCATGGCGAGCACATGATCGAGTCCCGTGAACGGATGGGCGATACCCGCCATATAGCCACCGCCATGCCCCGGATGCGCTTGGGCGATACCGCTGAAGATCATGACTATCGGCGCCAAACTCCAGCGCGTTAAAAGTGTTCGCATACGATGCTCCTTATAAAATGAAACCTGACTAGCTTGGCCAACCTTGCCGGCAAATCGGCAAAGCCGCGGATATTATTCATTGCCCGGCTTGGATTTTTCATCCGAACCGGCATTATCGCGCCAAGTATTTTCATACACCAAATCTTGCAGTCTCTGCCGCGCGGCCC
>DAIAMA010000106.1 GCA_027438535.1 bacterium | reverse complement strand
TTCGGGCTCTACATCGCGCGTTTGATCGCCGAATACCATGGCGGCGCGGTGCGCGCGGAAAATCGCAAAGATGGCGCGGGCGTGATCGTCACGATAAGCCTGCCGCTGGCTTGAACTACCCTGCAATCCCTATAAAGTCAGCCAGTTATCCGCCGCTAATCTACACTGAAACCATGATTACGCAGCCGCTCAAAGATGTCGCCGCCTGGGTCGCGTACTTCGATCAGGCGGATATTCCGGTGCTTGCCCGCACCCAGGCCGAGCTCGTGCGCTTCAAGGCGAACGAAGACGATCTGAACGGCCGCGAGCTGGCGGATGCGATCATGCACGATCCGCTGATGACGCTGAAGGTGCTGCGTTATCTGCATACCCACCACAGCAAGCGCCAGGCAATGGAGATCACCACCATCGCGCATGCCGTGATGATGCTCGGCACCACGCCGTTTTTCCGTTATTTCGCCCGCTTGCCCACTATCGAAACCGCACTGAAGGATCATCCTCAGGCGTTAAACAACGTAATGCACGGCATGAGCCGCGCGCGGCACGCCGCGCTCTATGCCCAAGATTGGGCGCTGCTGCGCAACGATATCGAATCCGACGAAGTGGTGCTCGCCGCGCTATTGCGCGATTTGGCGGAAATATTGATGGGCTGTTTCGCGCCGCGCTTGATGCTGGAAATCCGCGAACTGATGCGCGCGAATCCCGGCTTGCGCAGCGCCGAGGCGCAGCAGCGCGTCCTGGGATTCCGCGGGCTGGAATTACAGCTCGCGCTGGCCGAACGCTGGCATCTGCCGAAATTATTGCAAGCGCTGATGGACGAAGAGCATGCCAAGCAGCCGCGCGCAAAAAACGTATCGCTGGCTTGCCGTTTGGCGCGGCATTCCACGAATAATTGGTTCGACGCGGGACTGCCCGACGATTATGCCGACATCGCGGCGTTTCTCAATTTGCGCGAAGAGGATGTGCGTCACCGCATTCAACGCATCGCCCTGCAAGCGGCGGGCAGTTGGACATGGTACGGCGTCGCGCCCGCGGCGGCATGGCTGCCCTTGCTGCCGCCTGCCCGCGCATAGGACCGAGTCCGCGCTTATCGCAAAATACGCCGTTTTTAATGTAATATGACGTTTCTCTTTTTTCTTAACCCTGCTATGGAGACGTCCGTATGAACCGATATGCATCCGCCGTGCTAGCCGCTGTACTGGGATTCACCTTTTCCGCTTCCGCCTTTGCGGTCAAACCCGAGGACGCGATTAAATACCGCCAGGGCGTGATGACGGCTCAAGGCTGGAATTTCGGTGCCATGGGCGCGATGATGAAAGGCGAGAAGCCTTACGACAAAGCCGAATTCGCCAAGCGCGCGGAAAATCTTGCCGCGCTCTCTAAAATGGCGCTGGAAGGCTTCACCGTCGAAGGCTCCGATAAAGGCAAGACCAAGGCCAAGCCGGAAATCTGGAAGAACATGGCTAAATTCAAAGGCGGCACCGAGAAGCTCGCGTCGGAAACGGCGAAGCTGGCCGAAGTCGCGCAGGGCGGCGATATGGCTGCGATCAAAGCGCAATTCAACGAAACGGCGAAGGTATGCAAAGGCTGCCACGACAACTTCCGCGAAAAATAATCGCCGCTCTTGCCAAAAAAAACCGCGCTCGATAGCGCGGTTTTTTATTGCCCCGGGATAGATCGCTAGAGCTTGTTCACAATCCAATATACCGCTCCCGCCGCGAGCAGCATAAGCGCCAGCGCTAGCCACACGCTCGATTGTCTCGGCGCGGGAATCGCCCGGTTTACCGCTTTATCGCCGGTGAGGAACGGCTTAAGCAGGTTTTCGCCATGCCACACGCGATACAAAAGAATGGCGCTAATATGTATCGCCACCAAGGCCATCAACACATCGAAGGCGGTGCTATGCACCGTGCTCAGAAAATCGCTGGTGCGCTTACTGACCAAGTGATAGAGCGGCCCCTCGGTCAGGATGTCGTCGTTCGCGAAGAGCCCGGTCGTGGCCTGAAGCGCCAAGACCAGCAATAGCGCGATCACGCTCCAGCCGCCGAGCGGATTATGTCCGAGCGTGGGCCGGTAGTCCGGCTTGAAAAACGCGCGCGCATAGGCCATCACGGCGCGCGGCCCGCGCAAAAAATGGGTGAAACGCGCGGTCTCGCTTCCCAGCACGCCCCACAGCACGCGAAACAGCACCAAGCTCAAAATCGTATAGCCGGACCACAGATGGTATTGCATCGCGGTGCCGCCGATTTCAGCGGTTATCCAACTCACAATGATCAGCGCCACCACGCTCCAATGAAACAAGCGCGTGGGCAAATCCCAAACGCGAATTTTTTTCCCGCCTGATTCGAATGGCTTGCCCTGATTCAAGTTGTCTCCAATTCCAACATTGCCGGCGCATGATCGGAAGGCCGCTCCGCCTTGCGCGCTTCTTTGTCGATATGCACCGCCTTGCATGCCGGCGCCAGCGCCGCGGAAACTAAAATATGGTCGATGCGCAAACCCAGATTGCGGCGAAATGCCTGCATGCGGTAATCCCACCACGAAAACATTTTCTCCGGCTGCTCGAACAAGCGAAAACTATCCTGGAACCCAAGCTGGATCAGCGCCTGAAACGCCGCGCGCTCCGGCTCGGAACACAGCACTTGGCCTTCCCAGGCTTTCGGATCGTGCACATCGCGGTCTTCTGGTGCAACGTTGTAATCGCCCAACAGAATGAGCTTGGGATAGGTTTTTAGTTCCATTTCGAGCCAATGGGTCAGCGCTTTGAACCACGCCAGCTTGTATTGATACTTGTCCGAATCCACGCTTTGGCCGTTCGGCACATATACGTTGACGATGCGCACGCCGTTCACGGTCGCGGCCAAGACGCGCTTTTGCGCGTCCTCGAAACCGGGGATGCCATGGCTAATTTCTTGCAGCGGCTGCTTGCTCAAAATCGCCACGCCGTTATATGTCTTCTGGCCGGAGAATGCGCATTGATAGCCCGCCGCATTCAGTTCCGCCAGTGGAAACTTCGCATCCTCGAGCTTCGTTTCTTGCAGGCACAGCACATCGGGCTGCATATGCGCGAGCCATGCCAGCACGTGCGGCAAACGCACCTTGAGCGAATTCACGTTCCAGGTGGCAATCATCATTAAAGGATATCTTTCGGCGGGATGCGCGCGGGCGCTAGGCAAATTCGTGCGAATTAATAAGGCTTGGGCGCGCTATTGTCTTCCGGTTTTGCGGGTGGTGCTTTACCAGGCTCGGTCGGCTTAGGCTGTTGCGCGGCGGTAAACGGGTTGCTCTTGGGGTAGCCGGCTTGATCCAGCGTGCTGGCCCATTCGGATTCGTTAAAGCCTTTCAGGGTGATGCTCTTGCCCACGAGTAACACGGGAATAAAACTTTCTTTCGAAATTTTTTTGAACAGCTCCGCGTCGGCCGGATTCCTGCCCGGCAAACGCTCGGCATACGGAATGCCGCGCTTGGCCAGATAGGCTTTCGCCTGGGTGCAGGGGTCGCCGCAATCGCCGGTGTAGAGCGTTACCGGAAAGTTTTTCATCGCTTGCTGCGAAGCATAAGGCAGCTTATCGCCTTGAATGATATTGCCGCCGAATTTTTTCTCTTCGACTTTCTTCGCCGTGGGCGGCGGCGGCTGGTCGGTATAGTGCACGCTGCCGTCCTTATCCACCCAGCGATACATCTCCGCTTGAACGGTGGATGCCGCGCATAACAGTGCCAGTAGTAGGATTGTTTTCATCTTAAATGCGTAGCCCTTTGAGTCTTTTTCGATAATAAGCCTGTAAGCCGCCCATGCCAAGAAGCAAACCCAGCACCAGTCCGCCGCAGCCCGCGCTCACCGCCACCCATAGCGGCAATCCGGCCCGCTGACCGCGGCTTTGCTCGAGTTCGGTCTGGGCTTGGCTGAGTTGCGCTTGCAACGCCGACACCGTGGAATCGGCGTCGGATGGAGGCTCGACCGCCTTTGCGGGCGGCGTGACATGAATCTTAAGTAAACGCAGCGGGAGCCAGCCCACATCGCCTTCGGCCGTCTTGACCTGGACATAGGCACTCTCCAGATGCAGCACCTCCACCACCGTGCCCGGTGCCAGCGACTTGATCACGCGGGCGGTATCCGTCTTTCCGCTGCGCAAATTAACCCGCATACCATTCGCTATCGTGGCGGTATCGGCCAAGCTGGGCAGCGCCCATGCCAGCATCGCTATCAGCACTAAATTCCTCATTACTTCAGCCTATTACATGGATTTCTTAACGTAATATCACATGCAACCGGCCAAATCAAGGCATTTTTATGCCGGCACCATTCCGGAGTGCCGCAACAAAGCATCGATCGTCGGCTCGCGGCCGCGAAATGCGACGAAGGATTCCAGCGCCGAACGGCTGCCGCCTCTGCCTAATATCTCACTCCAAAAACGATGCCCCACCTCGGCACTCAATACGCCATTCTCTTCAAACAAGCTGTAAGCATCGGCCGACAGCACCTCCGCCCATTTGTAACTGTAATAGCCCGCGGCATAACCGCCGGCAAAAATATGCGAGAAGTTGTTGGGGAAACGGTTATACGCCGGCGGGTGCAAAACCGCCACTTGATCGCGCACGCGCCGCAATAATTCCAGGGGACTGTGCGCGGGGTCGAAGTCGTCGTGCAGATGCATATCGAACAAGGCGAATTCAATCTGACGCAGGGTCTGCAAACCGCTCTGGAAATTTTTAGCCAGGAGCATTTTGTCGAACAGCTCGCGCGGCAGCGCTTCGCCGCTATCCACATGGCGCGTCATATGCCGCACCACATCCCACTCCCAACAAAAATTCTCCATGAACTGCGAGGGCAATTCCACCGCGTCCCATTCCACGCCGTTGATGCCGGAGACGCCCAAGTCCTCGATCTTGGTCAGCAGATGATGCAAGCCGTGGCCAAATTCGTGGAACAGGGTGATGACTTCATCGTGCGTAAAGGTGGCCGGTTTGCCACCCACGGGCGCAGAAAAGTTGCAGGTGAGATAGGCCACCGGCGTTTGAATGCTATTGCCACGCCGCCGCCGCGTAATGGCATCGTCCATCCAGGCGCCGCCGCGTTTGCCGTTGCGCGCGTACAGGTCCAGATAAAACTCGCCCACCAGCGCGCCAGAATGGTCGCGCAGGTTGTAAAAATGGGCATCCGCGTGCCAGGTAGGGGCATCCGCGCGGGCCACCGTCAGTCCATACAGTTGCTGTATGACCCGGAACAGCCCCTGCAATACCTGATCTTCGGGGAAATACTGTTTGACCTCCAGATCCGAGAATGCATAACGCTGATTGCGAAGTTTTTCGGAAACATAGGT
The DNA here is from genome assembly GCA_027438535.1 of bacterium. GTDB lineage: Bacteria > Pseudomonadota > Gammaproteobacteria > Burkholderiales > Thiobacteraceae > RBG-16-58-11. Next base: position 37 of record DAIAMA010000106.1, on the reverse strand, counting down.
GACATCCCAGGGCTCGAGCTTGTCCATGCCCAGTGAT
>DAIAMA010000105.1 GCA_027438535.1 bacterium | reverse complement strand
CCACAATAGAAACATGCCAAGTATAAATCAAAACAATAGCTACCCCGTCACGCTGCCGGACTTCTGCAACCTGGGGGTGATGCTGCGTATATTGGTCATCGTCAATCTCATGGGCCTGGCCGCTGCCCTGGTGCGCGTGCATACCTATACCGAGCTGATCGGCGAGATACAGCAAGTCGCGCTCATCATGCAACCCACGCTGCTGCTCTGCTTGATCGCGCTATGCATGCTAAAAAAATACCTGCTGCGACTGACCTACCCGCTCGGCGTGGGCGCGGTGCTGGCAGTTGCGCTGGTAAGCATCACCGTCATCCACAACCTGATCGTGAGCCGCCTCCTGCTGCTCGACGGCTCGGCGCAACTGGGCCGCTCTTGGCTGCTCACCCTGCTCATCACCGGCACGCTGCTCGGCTACTTCAATATGCGCAGCCGCATTCTATCGCCGGCCGTCGGCGAAGCGCGTTTGCAAGCGCTGCAAGCGCGCATCCGCCCGCATTTCCTGTTCAATAGCATCAATGCGGTGATGAGTTTGGTGCGTACCGAGCCGCAACGCGCCGAGCGCGCGCTGCAAGACATGGCCGATCTGTTCCGGGTATTGATGCGCGAAAACCGCGAACTGGTGCGGCTGGAAGACGAGGTGAATCTGTGCTGGCAATACCTGGAGCTGGAGGGCCTGCGGCTGGGCGAACGCCTGCAAGTCGCCTGGCATATCGACAAAATGCCGAAAGACGCGATGGTGCCGCCGCTGATTTTGCAGCCGATTTTGGAAAACGCGGTTTATCACGGCATCGAGCCGGCATCCGCGCCGGGGGAAATATCGGTCAACATCTTCCACACCCGCGAGCAGGTGCAAGTCGCGATTAAAAATCCCTACCTGAAAGAAGGCTCGCACCATGCAGGCAACAAAATGGCGATGCAGAATATCCGCGAGCGCCTGGCCTTGCACTTCGATGCCGAAGCCCGGCTAAAGTGCGAAGTTCAAGGGAGCTATTATCATGTGCACATCACCATGCCCTATATAAAGGCTGAAAAAACATGAGCAATGCGGCGTTGCGCATTTTAATCGTGGACGACGAAGTCCCCGCCCGGCGCCGCTTGCGCGATGTGCTGGACGACATGGCCGCCGTGCTGCCGGTGGATATCGTGGGCGAAGCCGCGAATGGCAAAGCAGCCATCGAGCAGCTCCACGCGACCCGGCCCGATGTGCTCTTGCTGGATATCCGCATGCCGGTAATGGACGGCATCGAAACCGCCGAACATTTGCTGGCCTTGGAGCATGCGCCGGCGGTGATTTTCACCACCGCCTTCGATGACTACGCGATCAAGGCGTTCGAAGTGAACGCCATCGACTACCTGCTCAAGCCGATCCGCCCCGAGCGCCTGATCGCCGCATTGCAAAAAGCCAAAGCCATTACCGCTGCGCGCATGGAAGCGCTGAAAAGCGCGGCGGGCCGCGCGCGTACCCACCTCGCTATCGGCGACCGGGGCCGCATCGTTCTGGTGCCGATCGCTGATATTATTTTCCTTAAGGCCGAATTGAAATATGTGACGGTGCGCACCCTGGCAAAGGAGTATTTGCTGGAAGAATCGCTGGTCAAGCTGGAACAGGAATTCGCCGCTCAGTTCGTGCGCATCCACCGCAACTGCCTGCTGGCGCGGAATTGCATCGAGGGCTTCGAACGTGTGGAGCAAACGCAGGAGGAAGGCGAAAGCAGCGGTAGCGGATGGGTCGCACGCGTACGCGGCATGACGGAACGGCTGCCGATAAGCCGCCGGCAGCAGCACATCATCAAGGAATTCAAGCGTTGAGACGAGCCCGCGACACCACCGGCTATTCGGAAAGGCGCGTCAACTCACCGGCGACGGCGGAACCTTCTCTTATCCGCGCTATCGCCTGCTCGATATTCTGATCGAGCATACCGCCGTAATAATCCAAAGTCACCAGTCCCACGATCGGGTTCGCGACTTCGCGTCCCCTGGCATCGAACAATTTCACCGTCGGGGTAAAGCTCACTTTGTGCGCGGCAGCGAATTGCGCCTGGGTGATGCGTTTGCCATCGAAGTCGATCAGCTTGGCATGGCTCCCAACCTCGACTTCCCGCATGATGACTTTGTTGTCGTAATCGGCATTCAATGTCGTCGGGATCAGCACTTCGCTGCGCACACGGTTGCAATAGACGCAGCCTGGGCTGCTGAACAACACCAGAATCGGTATCCGCTGTTCGCGCGCGATTTTGGCTTCCTGGCTGAGATCGGTCGCCAGCGGCAGCTTGCCGCGCTCCACCGCCCACGCGGCCGTCAGCCCGAGGCATGCTAAAATAGCCGCCAAAAATACCACTCCGTACTTTAGTCGCTTCATTTTTCAACTCCGCCGCTGAACGCGGCCCACTCATAACCTAAGACATTGGCCAACCCGTGAGTTCCAAGCACCCATCACAATTAGTCATCGCTTCGCGCGAAAGCTTACTCGCCTTATGGCAAGCCCGCCATATTCAGGCAAAAACGCGCGCATTATACCCCGATATCGCGGTCGCGATCCTGGGTATGACCACCACCGGCGATCAGATATTGGACTCGCCGCTGTCCAAAATCGGCGGCAAGGGGCTGTTCGTGAAAGAATTGGAAGTCGCCATGGAAGAGGGCCGCGCCGACATCGCTGTGCACTCCATGAAGGATGTGCCGATGAACTTGCCCGCGGGTTTCACCCTCGCCGCCATCGGCCTGCGCGAAGACCCGCGCGATGCGCTGGTTTCCAACGCTTATAAGCGCCTTGCCGAGTTGCCCGCGGGCGCGGTGGTGGGCACCTCCAGCCTGCGCCGCCAAGCGCTGCTCAAAGCGCGTTACCCGCATCTGGCAATCGCCCCGCTGCGCGGCAATGTCCAAACCCGCTTGCGCAAGCTCGACGCGGGCGATTACGCCGCGATTGTGCTTGCCGCGGCAGGTCTCAAGCGCTTGGGTCTATCCGATCGCATTGCTTCCACTCTCGATACTAATGAGAGCCTGCCCGCCGTCGGCCAAGGCGCGCTCGGCATCGAATGCCTGGCGGCGCGCGAGGATTTGATCGAACTCATGGCGCCGCACAACCATGCCGATACCGCCGCCTGCGTGCACGCCGAACGCGCCATGAGCCGCAGGCTTTCCGGTAGTTGCCAAACTCCGCTCGGCGGCTATGCGCAAATCCAAAACGGCCGGCTTGAGTTGAGCGGCTTCGTCGCCGATCTGGAAGGTAAGCGGTTTGTTCAAGCCACGCTTGCCGGCAGCCCGGCGGACGCCGAAAAAATCGGCGTAGCGCTGGCTGAAACCCTGCTCGCCCAAGGCGCCGGCAAAATCCTCGCCGAACTCGGGGTACTGACGTGAGCCAGGCCCCGCTCGCGGGCCTCGGCATCCTCGTCACCCGCCCCGCGCACCAAGCGGCCCATCTCGCGCAATTGATCCGCCTCGCCGGCGGCAACCCCATCCTGTTTCCCACGCTCGAAATCGTCGACCTTCCCGACCTCAAGCCGCTCCATGACATCATCGACCGCCTAGATCAATTCGACCTCGCCATTTTCATCAGCCCGAACGCGGTGAACAAAGCACTGAACCTGATCCGCGCCCGGCGTGCCTTGCCGCCACGCTTAAAAATCGCCGCCATCGGCAAAGGCAGCGGTAAAGTGTTGGAGCAATTCGGCGTCAAGGACGTCATCGCGCCCAAGCAGCGCTTCGACAGCGAAGCCCTGCTCGAACTGCCGGAACTAAAGACCGTGGACGGGAAATACATCGTGATCTTCCGCGGCGACGGCGGGCGCGAGCTCTTAGGCGACGAACTGGCCAAGCGCGGCGCGCACATCGAATACGCGGAATGCTACCGCCGTCAAAAACCCCAGACCGACAGCGGCAAGCTGCTGTATCTGTGGGCGCGCAACGAACTGGATGCGATCACCGTCACCAGCGCCGAAGCGCTGCACAACTTATTCGACCTGGCCGGCAAACTGGGGCAGCAGTGGCTCAAAAAAACCCCGGTGTTCGTCCCGCATGAGCGCATCGCGGAGACCGCGCGGGAGATGGGCTTGGAGCGGATATTCGTGACGCAAGCGGGGGATGAAGGCTTGGTGGCGGGAGTGGTGGCGTGGCGCGAATCGAAAGCGCGCTAGCCGCGAATTTTGCGCGCACCCTGGCTTGCGTGCCGGCGCCACATGCCAAGACGCCCAGAGCATTTCCCTTTGCTACTGCTACAATTCGCCCTATATGAACGACACCAGCATCGTACCCGCATCGCCTCCGGCCGCGCCGCCCCCGGTTCGCCGCGCTTGGCTCGCGCGCTTGGGCGATTGGCTCAATGCACCGCGCTTGCTGGGCGTGATCGCGATCATGATCGCACTGGCCGCGTGGTTGTTCAGCTACCGTCAAGCGATCACGCTAAACGACGAACTCGCCAAGCGCCTCGCCGTATTCGATACGCGCAGCAACGAAAGCCGCGTACTCGCCAGCCAGGCGCAAGAGACATCGCGTGAACTCCTGGTCAAAATCGGCGTATTGGAGCAAAAGCTCAACGAATCGCAAAATCAGCAAATCGCGCTCGAGGCGCTGTATCAAGAACTCGCGCGCGGGCGCGACGAGGCCGCCGTGGCGGAAATCGAGCAATTGCTGGTTTCGGCCAGCCATGAGTTGCAACTCGCAGGGAATGTGAAGGCCGCGTTGATCGCCCTGCAAACCGCGGATGCGCGGCTCGCACGCCTCGATCGTCCGCAGTTGTTCCCCCTGCGCAAAGCCATCACGCGTGACATCGAACGGCTGCGCGCCGCGCCTTACGTGGATGTGCCGGGGCTCACGCTCAAGCTGGACAATTTGATCGAGTTGGCCGACACGCTGCCACTGACGCCGGGTAAACCGGTGATCGAACAAAAGTTGGCGGACAAGAAAATGCCCGCGGCGACGTGGTGGCAACGCTTCGCGCGCGAGGCCTGGGGCGATTTCACGCACCTGGTGCGCGTGCAAGACATGGGAAAACCGCAGTTACCGCTGCTGCCGCCGGATCAAGCGTATTTCGTGCGCGAGAACGTGAAGCTGCGCCTGCTCTCGGCGCGGCTATCGCTGCTGGCGCACGACGACACTAGCTACAAGGCCGACCTGCAAGCGGCGCAAACGTGGATGCGCCAATACTACGACGACAAAGACCGCGCGGTGAAAGTCGCGCTCGCCGTCTTACAACAATTGTCCACGAGCCAAATCCGGGTGAACGTGCCGGACATCACCGGCAGCCTGAATGCCGTGCATCGTATCAAGCTCGCACCGAACCGATGAAAGCGCTAACCTGGATTCTGGTGATACTCGCCTTGGCGGTGGGCCTGGTGCTCGCCATCCAATCCAATGTGGGTTACGTGCTCCTGGTTTACCCGCCGTATCGCATCGATTTCTCGCTCAACTTTCTCATTATTTTAGTCCC
>DAIAMA010000104.1 GCA_027438535.1 bacterium | reverse complement strand
GGCTTAGGCGCGATTGTCACCCTGCTTATCATCCTCATTACCGGCGTGCTCGCGGCCAATTACTTCGGCCGCCAATTGCTCGCGCTGTGGGAGAGCGTGCTCGCGCGCATTCCGGTGGTGAAGTCGATCTACACCAGCATCAAGCAGGTAAGCGACACGCTGTTCTCCGGCTCGGGCGAGGCGTTTCGCAAAGTGCTGCTGGTGCGCTATCCGCATCCGGAAGCCTGGTCGATCGCGTTCCAAACCAATGTGCCGAGCAGCGTGGCCGAGAAACTCGGCCCGGATTATGTGGCGGTATTCATCCCGACGACGCCGAGCCCGGTGAACGGTTTTTATTTCTTCGTGAAAAAAAGCGAAGCCATCGAGCTCAACATCCATGTCGATCAAGCCCTGAAGTTCATCGTCTCCATGGGTGTGGCCACCCAAGACAAGCACCCGCGCGGCCAATAGCCTGAAATAGCAAGCTAATCCAGGTATAATTTCGGCTTTTTCTGCGCCCGTCCGGGCGGCTTAAAGGATTGTGCAATGCGTAGCCATTACTGCGGCCAGCTTAACCGCGATCATTTGTCTCAAACCGTTACCCTATGCGGTTGGGCGCACCGCCGCCGTGACCACGGCGGCGTGATTTTCATCGATCTGCGCGACCGCGAGGGCCTGGTGCAAGTAGTGTGCGATCCCCAGCATCCCGAAACCTTTGCCACGGCGGAAACCATCCGCAGCGAATTCGTGCTTAAAATCACCGGCCGCGTTCGCCCGCGCCCGGCCGGTACCGAAAACCCGAATCTGCCGACTGGCGAAATCGAAGTGATCGCGGATGAAATCGAAATTCTGAATGCCTCGGCGACACCGCCATTCCAACTCGACGACGAAAACCTCTCGGAAAATATCCGCCTCACTTACCGCTATCTCGACCTGCGCCGCCCGGCAATGCAGGCCAATATGCGCCTGCGCTACAAAGTCGCGAAAGCGATGCGCGATTTTCTCGACACCCACGGCTTCATCGAACTCGAAACGCCGATGCTGACCCGCTCCACGCCGGAAGGCGCGCGCGATTACCTGGTGCCGAGCCGGGTGCACGCCGGCATGTTCTTCGCCTTGCCGCAATCGCCACAGCTGTTCAAACAGTTGCTGATGGTGGCGGGCTTCGATCGCTATTTCCAAATCACCAAATGTTTTCGCGACGAAGACTTGCGTGCCGACCGTCAGCCGGAGTTCACGCAAGTGGATATCGAAACCTCGTTCATGGACGAGGCCGGCATCACCGGCATGGTCGAAGAAATGATCCGCGTCATGTTCAAGCAAGTGCAAGATATCGATTTGCCCAAGCCTTTCCCGCGCATGCCGTATAGCGAAGCCATGGCGCGCTTCGGTTCGGATAAGCCGGATCTGCGCGTGGCGCTGGAACTCACCGAACTCACCGATGTGATGCGCGAAGTCGAATTCAAGGTATTTCGCGAGGCGGCCAATTTGAAGGACGGGCGCGTGGCCTGTTTGCGCGTGCCGAAAGGCGGCGAGCTATCGCGCAAAGACATCGACGACCTCACCGAATTCGCGAAAATCTATGGCGCCAAGGGGCTGGCCTATATCAAGGTGAACGAATTGGCGAAGGGCATGGAAGGCCTGCAATCGCCCATCGTGAAATTCCTGCCGGAAGCCGTGATCAAAGCCACGCTGGAACGCTCACGCGCGCAAGACGGCGATATCGTGTTCTTCGGTGCCGGCCGCGCCAAGATCGTGAATGACACACTCGGCGCCTTGCGCGTGAAAGTCGGCCACGAGCGCGGCTTCGCCGTGAACGAATGGAAGCCGCTGTGGGTAGTGGATTTCCCGATGTTCGAATACGACGACGGTGCTCAGCGTTGGGTCGCATTGCACCACCCTTTTACCGCCCCCATGCCGGGCCACGAAGATTTGCTCGAAACCGATCCTGGTACAGCGCTGTCGCGCGCCTACGATTTGGTGTTGAACGGCTGGGAGGTGGGCGGCGGCTCGGTGCGTATCCATCGCCAAGACATGCAATCGAAAATCTTCCGCGCGCTCAAAATCAGCGATGAGGAAGCACGCGAGAAGTTCGGTTTCCTGCTCGATGCGCTGCAATTCGGCGCGCCGCCGCACGGAGGATTGGCCTTCGGTCTGGATCGCTTGGTGGCATTGATGGCGGGCGCGGAATCGATCCGCGACGTGATCGCCTTCCCCAAAACCCAGCGCGCAAACGATTTGATGACGCAGGCGCCGAATACCGTGTCCGAGGCGCAATTGAAAGAATTGCATATCCGGCTGCGGCAGATTGACACGAAAATCACTTGAACCACGGAGTACGCGGAGTATACGGAGGAAAATTTCTGGAAAACTCCGCGTACTCCGCGTACTCCGTGGTGAATGTGGACTATTGTGTTGTTGAAATGACCACTCCCTACAAAATCCCGGTCTCGGTGCTGGTAGTGATCTATACCCCGGATCTGCAAGTGCTGCTCATGGAGCGTGCCGATCACCCCGGCTATTGGCAATCGGTCACCGGCAGCCAAAACCCCGGTGAAACCTTGCGCGAGACCGCGATCCGCGAAGTGGCCGAAGAAACCGGCTTAAACGCGGCGCAATTTGAACTAAGCGACGATAAGCAAATCAACTCCTATGAGATTTATCCCGAGTGGCGGCATCGCTACGCCCCCGGCGTGACCACCAATACAGAACATGTCTGGCGCCTTAAGCTTCCCACGCCCATGCCGATAAAGCTGGCGCAGCGGGAGCACGTGCGCTATGCCTGGCACCCTTACCAAGAAGCCGCGCGGCCGTGTTTCTCGCCCAGCAACGCCGCGGCGATTTTGCGGCTGCCGCAAGCCCTCACATAAACCCAAGCGAGCGGTCTAAATGCTACCTGGAGCACGCTTTTCGATGGAACACGCTATACTTTCCGATATGGCCGACACTCTGCATATCGCCACCTACAATATCCACAAAGGCTTTTCCCAATTCAACCAGCGCTTGATGCTGCACGAATTGAAAGACCAGTTGCACCTGCTGCATCCGGACGTCGTATTCCTACAAGAAGTGCAAGGCGAGCATCTCGGCCACGCCGAACGGCACGAGAACTGGCCAAGCGAGCCCCAATACGAATTTCTGGCCGATCAATTGTGGCAAGACTTTGCCTACGGTAAAAATGCCGTCTACCCCGAGGGCCATCACGGCAATGTCATTCTGTCGCGCTACCCGATCGTGGCATGGGAAAACATCGACATCTCCGCCCATGCCATGGAAAGCCGGGGCCTGCTGCACTGCGTGCTCGAGGTGCCGGGTTGGCGCGAGCAATTGCATTGCGTGAACGTGCATCTCGGTTTGGGCGGCCGCGGCCGCATGAAGCAATTGCAAGCCATTCGCGACCGCATTCAGGATGTGGTGCCCATGCGCGCGCCGCTCTTGATCGCGGGCGACTTCAACGATTGGCGCATCAAAGCCGGGGAATTCCTGGCGCGTTCGCTGCACGTGCACGAGGTGTTCGAACAATTACACGGCGAATCGGCCAAGAGCTACCCTTCCGCGCTGCCGATGCTGCGCCTCGACCGCATCTATTTCCGCGGACTGAAAGTCAAATCGGCACGCGTCTATCATGGCCGGCCCTGGTCGCGCATCTCCGATCATGCCGCGCTGGCGGCAACCATGTGCCGCGTATAAGTCCACGGCACGCTGCGCCGGCCATGCAAAATGATTGAGTTTCTAAACGGCAATCAACTCACTCTCCTGCAAAACGGCACCGACTATTTCCCCGCGCTCGAAGCGGCGATCGATCAAGCCGCGCATTATGTCTATTTAGAAAGTTATATTTTCGCCCACGACGCCACCGGTCAGCGCATCGCGGCGGCCTTGATGCGCGCGGCGCGGCGCGGCGTCGCCACCCATTTGCTGCTCGACGGCTACGGCGCGCAAGCCTATCCGGACGAAGCGCTGCAGGCCCTGCGCGCAGCGGGCGTGGAAGCGCTGATTTACCGCCCGAGCATTTCGCCGCTACGCTTTCAGCGCCAGCGCCTGCGGCGGCTGCACCGCAAACTCGCGGTCATCGATCAACGCTATGCCTTCGTCGGCGGCATCAATATTATCGACGACATCAAAGCGCCCGGCATGCCGCCGCGTTTCGACTACGCGGTGCGCGTGGAAGGGCCGCTGGTGATGCCCATTCTGCGCGAAATGCGCAATATGCACGCGCGCGTCGCGTGGGCCCAGCTGCGCGCGCCGCGGCGCGCGGAACCGCTCCCTGTATCCATGCCCGAGGCGGCGGGAGAAATGCGGGCAGCGTTCTTGTTGCGATCCAACCTGCGCCATCGGCGCGACATCGAGCGCGCTTACTTGCGCGCCATCGGCAAAGCGCGGCGCGAGATACTGATCGCCAACGCCTATTTTCTGCCCGGCCGGCGGTTTAAGCGGGCCTTGATCCATGCCGCCGCACGCGGGGTACGCGTGCGCCTACTGCTGCAAGGCATGAATGATCATCCCTGGGTGCATTACGCGAGCCGCAGTCTCTACGCGCGGCTCCTCGCCGCCGGTATCGAGATTTACGAATATCAGCCCAGCGAATTGCACGCCAAAGTCGCCGTCATCGATAGTTGCTGGGCTACCGTGGGGTCCTCCAATATCGATCCACTTAGCCTGGTGTTATCACGCGAAGCCAATATTGTGGCTTACGAACGCGCTTTCGCACAGGAGCTCGAAACCAGCTTGCGCGCCGCGATCGAAAACCATGCGCGGCAAATTACCGAGGTCAATTGGAATAGCCGCTCCCGCCTGGAACGGCTGCTCTCCCGCCTTGCCTTCGGCTTGATACGCGTGCTGGCGGGGTGGATCGGGTATGGAATGCAAAAAGAATAACGGGCGGGAATATGCGGTGAGCTTCCCGTTACGCCATATCGCGCAACGGGAATAACCGGCTTAGAGTTGCTCGGGCGGCGCGGAAGGATGGATATACGCCCAACCTTGCGTTTCACGTATCGTGATCTCGCCCATTCCGGATGGAACGATGCTGATGAATGGATATAGATCGTTGCGGTCTATGTGCAGCTCTTTCAGCGTATTGGCGCATTGCGCCAGGATCACGCCTTCCGCTTGCAAGTGCTTGAGTTTTTCCTCGAAGCCGTTGTTCTTGACGTACACATCGAAGCCCTTGCTGTTGGCGATCAGCTCCACGTGCAGTTTTCCGGCAAGACGGGGGTCGTGCAGGATGTTCTCTATATTGTTCAGCGTTTTTTTGATCGCTGGCGTACCGCCCGCATCCAAATGAAAAATCACATTGTATTGCGCCTTATTGGCTATCGCTCCGTGATAATCCCCCGCCGTACCCGCGGACGCGCTCAACGACAGGCATGCGGAAAATAATGCCGTGGCCGTGGCTAAGCCAAGCTTTCGCGTAGTCATACCGAACTCTTTCATGATGGTTGTCTCCAAATATTTTAGGATTTAAATTGGTGAGGTACCGCTACTACTTATTATTAGCGGCAACACCCCAGCAAGCGAAAGAATCGCG
>DAIAMA010000103.1 GCA_027438535.1 bacterium | reverse complement strand
GTCTTATCGTTTCGGCGCGTGGGCCGATGAATACGAAGCCGCATTTTTCCACGCGTTCGGAAAAATCGGCGTTTTCGGAGAGAAATCCATAACCAGGATGAATTGCCTGGGCATCGGTGACTTCCGCTGCGCTGATGATGGCCGGTATGTTCAGATAACTCAAGCTGGAAGGGGCCGGGCCGATGCAAACCGACTCGTCTGCCAGCTTTACATATTTGGCATCAGCATCGGCTTCCGAGTGCACGACGACGGTCTTGATGCCCATCTCGCGGCAGGCGCGCTGGACGCGGAGGGCGATTTCGCCGCGATTGGTGATGAGAATTTTTTCGAACATGAAAGCCTTGGATTTAACCGATAATGAACAGCGGTTCGCCGTATTCCACCGGCTGGCCGTTTTCCACCAGAATGGCTTTAATCACGCCGCTATGGTCGGCTTCGATTTCGTTGAGCAATTTCATGGCTTCGATAATGCACAGCGTGTCGCCGGAGTTGACGCTCTGACCCACTTCCACGAATACCTTCGAGCCGGGGGATGGCGAGCGGTAAAACGTACCCACCATCGGCGATTTGACGGCATGGCCTTCGGGCTCGGCCGGCGCTGCGCTGGCGGCGGGCGCCGCGGCAGGAACGGGTGCGCTCGGGGGCATCATCATGGGCTGCTGCATGGGAGGAGAGGCATAGACCACATTCTGCCCCGTGGTATGGTGCGTGATGCGGACTTTCTCCTCGCCTTCGGTTATCTCGAGTTCGGCGATGCCGGATTCCTCCACGAGATCGATGAGCTTCTTCAGCTTGCGTAAATCCATGGCAATTTTCCTTCAGGCTTATTTGGAAAGCGCGTAATCGAGCGCGAGCTCGTAGCCCACGGGGCCGAGCCCGCTGATGACGCCCACCGCCAGGTCGGAAAAATACGAGTGATGGCGGAAGGGTTCGCGCGCGAACACATTGGAGAGATGTACTTCAATATAAGGGATGCCGACTGCCGCAATGGCATCGCGCAGGGCGACGCTGGTATGGGTGAACGCCGCCGGGTTGATGAGGATGAAGTCGATGCCTTCTTTCCCCGCTTGGTGAATACGGTTTACTAGATCGGCTTCGGCATTGCTCTGAAAAGACTCCAAGTGCACTCCGGCGTCGGCGGCGCGCTTTATCAGGCGGGCATTAATCTGCGCCAGGGTGTCTCGGCCATAATGCTCCGGCTCCCGCGTTCCCAAAAGATTTAGATTGGGGCCGTGGAGAACCAGGATGTTTTTCTTGTTTTTAGCGCTGGGGGCAGTCTTGGCTGCCCCCGATTTGGCCGCTTTGAGAGCGGGAGCTTTTTTCAGCATGGGCGCAAGTTTGCCGCAATTAGCCGGATTTTGTCCAGTCAATTGGCGAAATTAGCGCTAATTTGTAGGTTGACAAATAGCGCCTTCTGACCTTTTAAAGCAGGGGCGTAAGGGCGTGTTCCAACTCTTTTTGAGTTACCGCGCCCACACCCAAATAGGCGATATTGCCCTGGCGGTCGATAATCGCGGTGAATGGGATGCCCTTGCTGGTATTGCCGAGTTTGGCGGCAAAGTCGTAGGCGTCGGCCCCTCCCAGCAACAGTGGGTATTTGATTCCAAAGGCTTTGGCGAAATCGGCTACTTTGTCGCGCTCATCCAGCGCAATGCCGATAATGGCCACGCCTTTGCCGCGATAGGCGGCATCGACTTTAACAAAACCGGGAATTTCCTCGCGGCATGGCGGACACCAAGTTGCCCAAAAATTCAGCACCAGCACTTTTCCGCGCCAGTTGCTAAGTTGCTGGGATTTACCGTCAAGATCGGGGAAATTGGCGGCATAAATCTGATCTTTGCCGATTTCAGTCATGCCGGGCGCGGCTTTCCACAAGCCGACGCCAATACCCAGCGCCAAGGCGAGCAGGGTCGCGCCCCCGAACAACCAGCCGCTGCGCATTATTTCAACACGGTATCGAGCGTTTGCAGGAATTTCTCCGGCGGCTCATAGCCAATTACCCGGAATTTTTGCTCGACACCGTTAGGATCGAAGAAGATGATCCCCGGCGGGCCGAATAGCCTGAAGCGTTTCAAAAGCGCTTTGTCCGCATCGGTGTTGGCAGTCACATCCGCTTGCAGCAGTACAGCGTCCTTGAGCCGCGCCTGGACTTTGGGATCGCTGAAAGTGAAGCGCTCCATTTCTTTGCACGAGACGCACCAATCGGCATAGAAATCCAGCATCACGTTTTTGCCCTTCGCGGCGGCAATGCGCTCATCCAGTTCCTGCACCGACTTCACGCGCTCGAATTTCAGCCCATGCGCGGCGCTCGCGGCGACGGTGCCAGGGGCACCGGCTACACCGCGGATGCCGGCAAGCGGCTGCAGAATATCGCGGTTGCCGGAAAGCGCGCCGATTACTAGTGCCACGCCCACTATGAGCGCGATCACGCCCACGCCTTTCCAGAATTTCTTGAAGCCGTGCGCGTTCGCCGGCAAGGGATCGAGCGCATGCAGATAAATCGCCGAGATAATCAACAAGGCCGCCCACAGCAGCATGAGCACCAAGGCGGATATCACCGGCGAGATCAGCCAGATCGCCACGCCCAAGAGCATGACGCCGAAGAAGGCCTTGACCGCGTTCATCCACGCGCCGGCGCGCGGCAACAGCGACCCGCCGCCGATGCCCATCGCGATCAGCGGCGCGCCCATGCCCAGCGCCATGGCAAACAGCGCCCAGCCGCCTTTCCAGCCGTCGCCGGTTTGGCTGATGAACAATAGCGTGCCGGCCAGCGGCGCCGCGACGCAGGGGCCGACGATCAGCGCCGAGAGTATCCCCATGGCGAACACGCCGGTCAGATTGCCGCCGCGCATTTTATTGCTGCTTTCGGTCAGGCGGCTTTGGATGAAATTGGGCATTTGCAATTCGAAGAAGCCGAACATCGAGAATGCGAGAATCACGAAGATCAGCGCGAAGCTGCCGAGCACCCAGGGGTTTTGCAAGGCGGCGGAAAGCAGCGCGCCGGATTTGCCGGCGATCACGCCGGCGATGGCATAGGTGATCGCCATGCCCAGTACGTAGGCGGCGGACAGAGTGAAGCCCTTGAGCTTGGTGATATGCTGGCCCTGGCCGGCAATGATGCCGGAGAGAATCGGAATCATCGGAAACACGCACGGTGTCAGCGACAGTCCCAGCCCCAAGACGAAGAACGAGGCGATGATGACCCAAATACTGCCGGTTTTAAGGATATGCAGAATCTTGGATTCTTCATCGGCGGGCGCTGCCGTCGCGGAGGGGGCGGCGGCCGTACTTTCTATCGCTGCGGGTGTGCCTGCCGGTGCGGCAACGGTAGCGCTCCCCGGTTTGGCCGCGGCGGTCTCGACCGCTGCCGTACCGCCAGCCAGACTCACGTCAAAAAGTTTATGCTGCGGCGGATAACATACGCCGACTTTCTCGTTGCAGCCTTGATAGTCCATGCGCAGCGCGATTTTTTGCGGCGTGTTGGCGGCGCGCTTTAAGCGTACTTGCGCCGTTACCGCATGGTGATAAACCTCGGTTTTGCCGAATGTGGGATCGCTTTTTACATCGCCCGGAGGCAGTTTCACTTCGGCGATCGAAACGCCCGCGGGGTTGTTGGGCAGCGTGGCTTTGATTTTGTCGCGATAGAGGTAAACGTTGGCGCTCGGGGTGATGGTCACCAACAGCGTGTTCGCGTCTTGCGCGCGAAGCTCTACCTTGAAAGCTTGTTCCGGGGGCAGCAATTCGTCGGCCGCGCCGCTCAAGCTCGCGCCTAAATCTTTCAAGGTTTCGAGCGCGCCGCCGCTTTTTGCCGCCGGAGCCGGTGCGGCGGCGGGCAAGGTAAGCTTTGCGGTTTGGGTGAATGGGGGATAGCACACGCCCGCATCGGCGCAACCCTGCGAGGTAGCTTGCAACGTGACCGCTTGCGCGCCACTGCCGCTACGCTGCACCGGCAGTTTAATGATCAGCAGGCCACGATGGGTTTCCACTTTGCCGAAAAAATCGTCCTGCTTTACTTTGCCCGGCGGAATTTGCGGTGCACCCAGGCTGACGTCTTTCGGCTCGATGGCGAATTTGAATTTCTGGTGATAGAGATAGTAGCCATCGGCAATTTGATAGCGTACCTCGATCATATCGGCACCGAGTGCCTTGGCCGAAAACGCGAAAGCTTTTCCCGGCTCCAGCAGATCGCCTTCTTCGGCGGCATGGCCGAGTAAGGGGAAGAGGAGCAGAAGCGAAATGAAACCGAAGAGGATTTTTTTCATGTGTAGGCGCGCCGTGTGATGCCGGGTATTTCCCGGTGCTTGTTTTCAGTTATTAAGTCGTGGTTTCTGTCTTAACCCACTCAAAATAGGCCGGTAATCCGGCCGAGGGTGAGACTGCAATGATTTCCGGAAGTTCGTAAGGGTGGTGCGCGCGGATCGCCGCTTCCAGCGCCGCATAGCGTTCTCGCGTGGTTTTAATCAGCAGCGGTATCTCGGTCGCGGTTTCCACCTTGCCCTGCCAGCGGTAGACTGAGGTACAGGGTGCAAGCACATTCACGCAGGCGGCAAGACGCTGCTCGATTAGCAGCAGGGCAAGCTTTTCTGCGCTTGCGCGATCGGGTAGGGTGGAAATGACCAACAATGTCTCCATTTATTAAGCGGGCGCTTATTTAACCACGAATGGCAGAGCGTTGTGCTTCAGTCTATTTTTCATAAAGGAACACCATGGCCGCTTGGCTATTTTTTGCGATTTTACTCGGTTTTCCCCTCCTTGAGCTGTGGGTCATGGTGTTGTTGGCGCACCAAATCGGCTGGTGGCTGCTGGTCTGGCGCATCGGCGCCACGCTGCTCGGCGTGACGCTGATACGCGAAGAGCGTTTCGCCGTGATCGGGCGCGTCATGGGTGCGCTGCAACAAGGGCAGGATCCGTTTCAGGCCATATTCACTTCCGGCCGGTTGATGCTGGCCGGCTTATTGCTGATTTTCCCCGGCGTCATATCGGATGCTTTGGCGCTGCTGATCTTGATTTGGCCACGCCGCGGGCCACGGCCGCCGGCGCCGGGCGCCGGGGTGATCGAGGGCGAGTTTCGGCGCGAGGAAGATGCCTGATGTGAGTGCGCGTCAACCGCGACCTTACCGGAAAGCGTATCTACACGGAGATTATTCCAAAATCTAAGGCAATTTCGCGGGTCGAGTTGCGGCGAGACTACCCCGCTTTAACGGACATATCTGGTTACACTTACAACACATGCTGGATACATTCGGTTGCTTAAATGGGTGGCGTGCAAAGTCGCACGCCAACTTGAGGAAAAGAGCATGAATCCATTTCGTAAGTATGCGCTTATCGGTATTGTGACGGCCGGCATTGCGGTGACTTCTCTCGCGGTATTCGCGAGGTCGGAGAAATGCGATGCCAGGCATCGCGATCCAGCCCAAGCCGCCGCATGGATACAACGGCGTCAAGCCGAACTGCATGACAAATTGAAGCTTGATGCCGCGCAGGAAGTGGCTTGGCAGGACTTTAGCAAACAGATGCAGCCG
>DAIAMA010000102.1 GCA_027438535.1 bacterium | reverse complement strand
GGTATCGCCTTGGACAGCACCTTCGTCAAGGTCGTGTCCTGGTACGACAACGAATATGGCTACACCTGCAATATGCTGCGCTTGGTGCAGCACGTCGCGAAGTAATAAAGGATCGCCCCACCGGAAACGAGTGGGGCGTTTTCTCGTGGGGATCCCCCACACAGGTGCATCTCCCGAGGTGCGCCTGTGTGGCGAATCTTAAACTTGCAGGAGAGAACTATGTCCGTCATTAAACTCGTCGATCTCGACCTCAAAGGCAAGCGCGTGTTCATTCGCGCCGATCTCAACGTGCCCGTCAAAGATGGCAAGGTCACCAGCGATGCGCGCATTACCGCCTCCATGGCCACCATCAACCACTGCCTGAAGCAAGGCGCCAAAGTCATGGTGACTTCGCACCTGGGCCGCCCGGAAGAAGGCGTATGGTCGGAAGAAAACTCACTTAAACCCGTGGCCGACAACATCGCCGCGCGCCTGGGCAAGCCAGTGCGCTTGATCAAGGATTGGGTTGACGGCGGCTTCGATGTCGCTGCGGGTGAGCTGGTGGTTTTGGAAAATTGCCGGATCAACAAGGGCGAGAAGAAAAGCAACGACGAACTGTCGAAAAAGTATGCCGCCCTGTGCGACGTGTTCGTGATGGATGCCTTCGGTACCGCGCACCGCGCCCAGGCTTCCACCCACGGCATCGCTAAATACGCCCCCGTGGCTTGCGCCGGCATTCTGCTGACCGAGGAGCTGGACGCGCTGACCAAAGCCCTGCTGAGCCCGGCGCGTCCGATGGTCGCCATCGTCGGCGGCTCCAAGGTTTCGACCAAGCTCACCGTGCTCGAAGCACTGTCGGAAAAAGTGGATCAATTGGTCGTCGGCGGTGGTATTGCCAACACCTTCCTCAAGGCTACCGGCAAGAATATCGGCAAATCGCTCTCCGAAGACGACCTGGTGCCGACCGCCAAAATGCTCATCGAAAAAATGGCCAAGCGCGGGGCAAAGATTCCCATCGCGGTCGATGTGGTGGTCGGCAAAAAATTCGACGCCAACGAACCCGCGATATTGAAAGACGCGGGCGCAGTGGCCGACGACGATATGATTTTCGACATCGGCCCCAAGAGCGCGCAAGAACTCGCCGACATCATCATGAAAGCCGGCACCGTGGTATGGAATGGCCCGGTAGGCGTATTCGAATTCGATCAATTCGGCGCCGGCACCAAAGCCATCGCCATGGCCATCGCCAATACCAAAGCGTTTACGCTGGCGGGCGGCGGCGACACGATTGCCGCGATTCAGAAATACGGTATTTACGACAAAGTGTCTTACATCTCGACCGCCGGTGGCGCCTTCCTGGAATTCCTCGAAGGCAAGAAATTGCCTGCGGTCGCCATTTTGGAAGAACGGGCGGCACGCTAGCGCTACGGTTCCGGGTTTCGAATTCCGGGTTTCGAGTTGAAACCAGGGTACGAAACCGGCACCCCAACCCGAAACCAGAAACCCGGAACCCTATTGAATGCAACGTGGAACCAAAATTGTCGCCACTCTCGGCCCGGCTTCGGACGATCCGAAAATCCTGGATCAGATGATCGCCGCCGGCCTCGATGTCGTGCGCCTGAATTTCTCACATGGCAAACCGGAAGACCACATTCGCCGTGCCGAGATGATTCGTTCCCTGGCGCGCGCGCGCGGCAAAACCATCGGCGTGCTGGCCGATTTGCAAGGCCCGAAAATCCGCATCGGCAAATTCGAAGACAAAAAAATCCAGCTTAACCACGATGACCGCTTCATCCTCGATGCGAACTGCCCGCTCGGTAATCAAGAGCGCGTCGGTCTCGACTATAAAGACTTGCCGCGCGATGTCGCGCGCGGCGCAACGCTGTTGCTCGACGACGGCCGCATCACACTGTGGGTGGAAGAAGTCAAAGGCGCGGAAATTATTTGCAAAGTGCTGCAAGGCGGCGCGCTCTCGGATAACAAGGGCATCAACCGCCAAGGCGGCGGCTTGTCCGCGCCGGCGCTCACCGAAAAAGACATGGATGACATCAAGACGGCGGCGGCATTCAAGGCCGATTACATCGCCGTTTCGTTCCCGCGCGCGGGTAGCGACATGCAGCGCGCCCGCGATCTGTTGCGCGCCGCCGGCGGTAAGGGCCTGCTGGTCGCCAAGATCGAACGCGCCGAAGCCATCGCCGCGCTGGACGAAATCATCGAAGCCTCCGACGCCATCATGGTGGCGCGCGGCGATTTGGGCGTGGAAGTGGGCGATGCGGCCGTGCCCGGCTTGCAGAAAAAAATGATCCGCGCCGCGCGCCAAAAAAATAAGCTGGTGATCATTGCGACGCAAATGATGGAATCCATGATTAACAGCCCGATCCCGACCCGCGCGGAGGTCTCGGACGTGGCCAATGCCGTGCTCGACGGCACCGATGCGGTGATGCTCTCGGCCGAAACCGCCGCCGGCCAATATCCGATCGAAACCATTGCCGCCATGGATCGCATTTGCACCGAGGCCGAAAAAGAAGCCGAGACCTCGTTCATGAGCCAGTACGCGGTAAAGAAACATTTCGACCGCGTGGACGAGACGGTCGCGATGTCGGCCATGTTCACCGCCAGCCATCTCGACGTCAAAGCCATCGCCGCCTTGACTCAATCCGGCTCGACCACCTTGTGGATGTCGCGCATGAATTCCGACGTGCCGATCTACGCCTTGACACCGGAGGTCGAAACCCGTAGAAAGTTGACCTTGTTCCGAGGCGTTTATCCGGTGAATTTCAAGACTGCCACGCAAAACCGGGAACAACTTCTGATCGAAGCGGAAGACGAATTGCGCCGCCGCGGCGCGGTACGCGAGGGCGATCTCCTCCTCCTCACCTTCGGCGAAGCCATCGGGAAAACGGGCGGCACCAATACCATGAAGATCGTGCGGGTAGGCGATCACAAAAAAACCTGATCGTGAGCAAGGCTTTTCGCTCGAATTGAATGACTGAATTTTTTTAAGGAGAAATCAAATGGCACTCATCACTCTGCGTCAATTGCTGGACCACGCCGCTGAAAACGGCTACGGCGTACCCGCGTTCAACGTCAACAATCTGGAACAAATGCGCGCCATGATGGAGGCGGCGGACGAAACCAATAGCCCGGTGATCGTGCAAGCCTCCGCCGGCGCGCGCAAATACGCCGGCGCGCCCTTCCTGCGCCACCTGATGCTGGCGGCGATCGAGGAATTCCCGCATATCCCGGTGTGCATCCACCAAGACCACGGCACCTCCCCCGCCGTCTGCCAGCGCTCGATCCAACTGGGCTTCTCCTCGGTAATGATGGACGGCTCCCTGAAAGAAGACGGTAAAACCCCCGCCAGCTACGACTACAATGTGGACGTCACGCGCCGCACCGTGGATATGGCGCATGCCTGCGGCGTCTCGGTGGAAGGCGAATTGGGCTGCTTGGGTAGCTTAGAGACCGGCCAAGCTGGTGAAGAAGACGGCATCGGCGCCGAAGGTACCTTGGATCACAGCCAACTCCTGACCGACCCGAACGAAGCTGCCGAATTCGTGAAGCTCACCCAAGTGGATGCGCTGGCCATCGCAATCGGCACCTCGCACGGTGCCTACAAGTTTACCAAGCCGCCCACAGGCGAAACCCTGGCGATCAGCCGCATCAAGGAGATTCACGCGCGCATTCCCAATACCCACTTGGTGATGCACGGTTCTTCATCGGTGCCCCAGGAGTGGCTGGAGGTCATCAACAAGTTCGGTGGCGCAATGCCGCAGACTTATGGTGTGCCGGTCGCAGAGATCGTCGAGGGCATCAAGCACGGCGTGCGCAAAGTGAACATCGACACCGATTTACGCATGGCCTCCACCGGCGCGGTGCGCAAATTCCTGGCCGAAAACCCCAAAGAATTCGACCCGCGTAAATTCTTGATCGCCTCCACTAAGGCGATGAAAGACATCTGCGCCGCGCGCTATAAATCCTTCGGCACCGCCGGCAATGCCTCCAAGATCAAAGTGCTGTCGCTGGATGCCATGACCACGCGTTACAGCAAGGGCGAACTGGACCCGAAAGTGAACTAGGCATTACCCCGGGCACCCTGAAAAAGGCGGCGGCAAGCCGCCTTTTTCTTTGCCCGCCGTCCGCGCTATAGTGGTAACAAATCGCGTAGGAGAATGCGCATGCTATTGAACACGGAAGAAGGCGACTACCCCTGCCCCTGCTGTGGCTATGTGGTATTCCGCCATCAACCCGGCTCGCACGAAAAGTGCCCGGTCTGTCTGTGGGAAGACGACCTCGCGCAACTGCGTTTCCCACGCATGCCCGGCAGCGCGAACGCGGTTTCCCTGGAAGAAGCGCAACACAATTTCGCCGCTTTCGGCGCCGTGGTGCGCCGTCTGATACATGAAACGCGGAAGCCCATGAAAGAAGATCCGCGTGAAGCCGGCTGGCGCCGGCTCGACCCCGCCCGCGACAATATCGAAGAGCCCATGCGCGGCGTGCCTTATGCCGACAGCTATCCCCTGGAGGACACCACGGTGCTGTATTACTGGCGCGAGACTTACTGGCGGCGTCTAGCAAGCTAATCATTGCAGCGCAGCCTAAATCATTTTTTCATTGCATTTTTTTGCTTCGCCCGGCAACGCCGGCGAGATCACCTAAGCGTAAAGTATCACCGTGAACACACACCCCATCATCACTTGGATCGAGGCCGACGAGGCGCGTTCCGCCCATTGGCGCTCGGAGCGCGGCGCCTTGCCGCCCAAGCGCGTGCTGATCGCCGACGATCGGATGAAGGCCGATACCGCTTACCGCCTGGCCTGCGAAGGTACGGCCATGCTGTGGCGCGGCGATTTTCAAAACGCGCGGCAGTTGCTGCAAGCCATTGCGCGCCGCGCCGAAACCAAGCCGCGCAAGACGCCGTCGCCACCGGGCGAAGCGTTTAATCTACATCGTCAGGCGCAGTCGCAACGCGCACGCACGCTCTCGATGTTGTTGATTCCGCTGGATGCGGATTTTGGTATTCCGCTGCGGCGCGCGCCTGACCTCAAGCAAGCCTGCCGCGAGGCCTACGGCGCGGGCGGCGAAGCTTCCGTAACCTCGCTGCGTGAGTTACTGGGCATTGTCGGCGCGCACGAGTGGCGCAAAAAAGGGGTGGATATCCCGGCGCTGGGAGCGCGCATCCACCCGCACTATGGCGTGTATTCGCCGGTGCGCGGCGAGTATGCGGCGCTGGTGGCCAAGGCGCCCTTGCCCGCAAGCACGCTGGCCTTCGACATTGGCACCGGCACCGGCGTGCTCGCCGCCGTGCTTGCGCATCGCGGCGTCGAGCGCGTGGTGGCCACCGATCAAGACCCGCGCGCGCTGGCATGCGCGCGAGAAAATATCACGCGCTTGGGTCTCGCTGAGCGGGTAGAGGTGGTACAGGCGGATCTCTTTCCGGAAGGGCGCGCGCCACTGGTGGTCTGCAACCCGCCGTGGCTTCCGGCGCGGCCAAGCTCGCCTATCGAACATGCGGTGTACGATCCGGAGAGCCGCATGCTGCACGGGTTTCTCGGCGGGCTGGCCGCGCATCTCACACCCGGGGGCGAAGGCTGGTTGA
>DAIAMA010000101.1 GCA_027438535.1 bacterium | reverse complement strand
TCCAGTGCGGACTTCACAGCCGACACGATTTGGTTCAGTGGCTCAGTCAGCGCTTCCAGAATTTCATTGGAAGAAATCGTGAAGCGGCGTGGAATGCCTTCAGACAAGTTTCGCCCGGTGACTTCCATGTCTTTCACTTCTGAACCTGGGAAGGCCGATCCAATTTGTTTCTTGATGGCTTCGGCGGTGGGTTCACCAATCATCATGCCGTAATTGCGGCGGATGTAGTTAATAATGGCTTCGTCGAATTTATCGCCGCCGACGCGCACCGAGGCCGCATACACGATGCCGCCGAGCGAGATCACGCCGACTTCGGTGGTGCCGCCGCCGATATCCACCACCATCGAGCCGGTCGCCTCCGCCACCGGCAGATCGGCGCCAATCGCGGCGGCCATCGGCTCTTCGATCAGGTACACATGGCGCGCGCCGGCGCCGATGGCCGATTCGCGAATCGCGCGCCGCTCCACCTGGGTCGAGCCGCACGGCACGCAGATGATGATGCGCGGGCTGGGGCCGAACATGTGCGAACCGTGAATTTTCTTGATGAAATACTTGAGCATCTGCTCGGTGATGGTGAAATCGGCGATCACGCCGTCTTTCATCGGGCGGATGGCGGTAATCGAGCCTGGGGTGCGTCCCAGCATCTGCTTGGCCTCGATGCCCACCGCCTGGATGGTTTTTTTGGCGCTGGGGCCGCCTTCCTGGCGGATCGCCACGACGGAAGGTTCGTCGAGCACGATACCTTTGCCGCGTACATAAATCAGCGTGTTGGCAGTACCCAGGTCAATGGCAAGGTCGGTGGAGAAGTAACCGCGGAGAAATCCAAACATGGTCGATACCGTCTAGGGGTGCGTTAAATAAGGGGTTTATGATACCCTATTACGCTTATTTAGTTAACGCGTTCAGGTGAATTACATGTCATTGACCGAAGCCGATGTGCTGCGCATGGCACACCTCGCCCGGATCGAGATCGAGGCGCGGGAGGTCGCGCCCATGCTCGGCCAGCTCTCCAACATTATGCGCCTGGTGGAGCAAATGCAGGCGGTCGACACCGATGGCGTCGCGCCCATGGCCCACGCCCAGGATCTGTCCTTGCGCCTGCGCGAAGACCGGGTCACCGAGCAAGACCAGCACGCAGCCTTTCAAGCGATCGCACCCCAAGTCGAAGCCGGGCTGTATCTCGTACCCAAGGTGATTGAGTAGTTTTTTTCACCACGGAGTACACGGAGTACACGGAGTAAGGCTTTCCCTCCACGTACTCCGTGTACTCCGTGGTTCATAATTTTTGGACCAACATGATTAATAGCAGCCTAAAAGAACTTTCCGCCGCTCTCGCCGCCAAGAAAATCTCCAGCCGCGAGTTGACGCAAGCTTTCCTCGACCGCATCGCGCAGCTCAATCCCGCGCTCAATGCCTTCATCACGGTCGACGCCGAGAAATCGCTGGCGCAGGCGGACGCGGCGGATAAGCGCTTGGCCTCGGGCCAGGGCGGGCCGCTCACCGGCATCCCCGTGGCGCAGAAAGATATTTTTTGCGCCAAAGGCTGGCGTACCACCTGCGGCTCGAAAATCCTCTCCAACTTCGTCGCGCCCTACGATGCGCAAGTGATCGAGCGTTTCGACGCGGCGGGCGTAGTCAATCTCGGCAAGACCAATATGGACGAATTTGCCATGGGCTCGTCGAATGAGACCTCGCATTTCGGCCCGGTGAAGAACCCGTGGGATCGACTCGCCGTGCCCGGCGGCAGTTCCGGCGGCTCGGCGGCGGCGGTGGCCGCGCGCCTAGCGCCGGCCGCCACCGGCACCGACACTGGCGGCTCGATCCGCCAGCCGGCAGCCTTGACCGGCATCTGCGGCATCAAGCCGACTTACGGCGTGGTGTCGCGCTACGGCATGATCGCCTTTGCCTCCAGCCTCGACCAAGGCGGCCCGATGGCCAAAAGCGCGGAAGATTGCGCGCTACTGTTAAACGCCATGGCGGGCTTCGATACACGCGATTCGACCAGCCTCGACCGTGCGCCGCAAGACTACACGCGCGATTTGCAGCAGCCGCTCAAAGGCTTGAGGATCGGTTTGCCCAAAGAATATTTCGCCGAGGGCCTCGCCCCCGATGTCGCGCGCGCGGTTGAGGCGGCGATCGCCGAATATAAAAAACTCGGCGCGCAAACGGTGGAAGTAAGTCTGCCCAATACCCAGCTCTCCATCCCGGTGTACTACGTGCTCGCCCCGGCGGAAGCCTCATCCAACCTCTCGCGCTACGACGGCGTGCGCTATGGCTACCGCGCTCCCGAATACACCGACCTGATGGACATGTACAAAAAAACCCGCGCGCAAGGCTTCGGCGCGGAAGTGAAGCGGCGCATCCTGATCGGCACCTATGTGCTGTCCGCGGGCTATTACGACGCCTATTACCTGAAGGCGCAAAAACTGCGGCGCTTGATCGCGCAAGATTTCACTGAGGCCTTCAGGCTATGCGACGTGATCATGGGCCCGACCGCGCCCACCACTGCCTTCAACTTGGGCGAGAAAAGCGACGACCCGGTGGCGATGTATTTGTCCGACATCTATACCATTGCCGTCAACCTCGCCGGCTTGCCGGGCATGTCGATTCCCGCCGGCTTCGGCGCCAATGGGCGCCCGGTGGGCCTGCAGATCATCGGCAATTATTTCGCGGAAGCGAAAATGTTGAATGTCGCCCATCAGTATCAGTTGGCAACGGATTGGCATACGCGCATGCCGGAGGGAGTTTAGTCATGGAATGGGAAACAGTCATCGGGCTGGAAATCCATGCCCAGCTTTCCACCGTATCGAAAATTTTCAGCGGCGCCGCCACCGCCTACGGCGCGGCACCCAACACCCAAGCTTGCGCGGTGGATATCGCCCTGCCCGGCGTGTTGCCGGTGATGAACAAGGGCGCGGTCGAGCGCGCGATTAAATTCGGGCTGGCCATCGGCGCCAATATCAACCGCGAATCGGTGTTCGCGCGCAAAAATTACTTCTACCCCGACTTGCCCAAGGGCTATCAGATCAGCCAATACGAGTTGCCCATCGTGGAAAAAGGCGACATCACCATCCAAGTCGGCGATCAAGAAAAAGTCGTGGGCATCACCCGTGCGCACCTGGAAGAAGACGCAGGGAAATCCCTGCACGAAGATTTTCACGGCATGACCGGCGTCGATCTCAACCGCGCCAGCACGCCTTTGCTCGAAATCGTGTCCGAGCCGGATATGCGCGGAGCCGCCGAGGCGGTAGCCTATGCCAAGACCATGCATTCTCTGGTGCAATATCTGGAGATCTGCGACGGCAATATGCAGGAAGGCTCGTTTCGCTGCGACGCCAACGTCTCGGTGCGGCCCAAGGGCACGGAAAAATTCGGCACGCGCTGCGAGATCAAGAACCTCAATTCCTTCCGCTTTTTGGAACGCGCCATCGAATACGAAGTCGCGCGTCAGATCGATATTCTCGAATCCGGCGGAAAAATCATCCAAGAAACCCGGCTCTACGATTCGGATAAAGACGAAACGCGCGCCATGCGCTCCAAGGAAGAGGCCTTCGATTACCGCTACTTCCCCGATCCGGATTTGCTGCCGATGAAACTCAGCGCCGAGATGATCGCGGAAATTCGAAAAACTTTGCCCGAACTGCCCGATGCAAAGCGCCGGCGCTTCATCCAGCAGTACGGTTTATCCAGCTACGATGCGGCGGTATTGACCGCCACCAAAGCCATGGCCGCTTATTTCGAGGATGTGGTAAATAAAGCCGGCGCGGCCCACGCCAAAACCGCCGCCAACTGGGTAATGGGCGACCTCGCGGGCGCACTGAAGCGCGATAACCTAGAGATCACGCATAGCCCGGTGCCCGCCGGCAAACTCGCGGGTCTAGTGGCGCGCATCGCCGACAACACCATCTCGGGCAAAATCGCCAAAGAAGTGTTCGAAGCGATGTGGAATGGCGAAGGCGACGCCGATGCGATCATCGCATCCAAGGGTTTAAAGCAAATCACCGATAGCGGCGCCATAGAAAAGATCATCGACGGCATCATTGCCGCCAACCCGGATCAATTGGCGCAGTACCGCTCGGGCAAAGACAAGTTGTTCAGCTTCTTCGTCGGTCAAGCGATGAAAGCCACCCAAGGCAAAGCCAACCCGCAACAGTTGAACGACCTGCTCAAGAAAAAACTCGCGGGTTAACCAAACATCTTAACGCCAGCCCTCCCGTTCGCGGAGAGGGTAAAAAAAACACGCCTATAAGCAGCCTGTCTTTCTGTGCTTGCATATATTCGTTAATACGAATATAGTGCCGAGCATGCTGGATCCGAATCTCCTCTTCGAAGCACTGGCCGACGAAACCCGGCGGCGTATTCTCGCGCTTTTGCTCACACGCGGCGAATTGTGCGTATGCGACTTGTTCGGTGTGCTGGGCTTGCCGCAGCCCAAGGTGTCGCGCCACCTCGCGGTGCTGCGTGAATCGGCGCTTCTGGTATCGAGAAAACAAGGTACTTGGGTGCATTACCGGCTCAACCCGGACATGCCGCTGTGGGCGGCGCGGATATTGAACGCCATGGCCGATGGGGTGGCGCGCTTGGAACCTTATCGCGCGGACAAGCAACAAGCGGATGCTTGCTGCGGCCCCGACGCCAGATGCGCTGCGCCAGTTCATGTAGTAAATTCGAAATAACAGATATATATCATACTCTGGGTACGCTGAAATGCCTCAAACCAAGACTGTTCTGATTCTCTGCACCGGCAACTCCTGCCGCAGCCAAATGGCACAGGCGCTGGTGAACCACGACCTCGGGCCGCGGGTACGCGCCCTTTCCGCCGGCACTCGGCCTCAGCCCAAGGTGGCCGAAGGCGCGATTGCGGCATTGCAGCAGGCAGGCATTGCGGTCGATGGGCTCTATCCCAAGGATGTGGAGGCTGTGATGAACGAGTCTATCGATTTAGTCATTACTGTCTGCGACAACGCACGGGAGTCCTGCCCCATTTTCCCGCGTCCGATTCCGAGTGTGCATTTGCCTTTCCACGATCCGCATGGCGAGCCTTTGGAAAGTTTCGTGCGGGTGATGAATGAGATTCGAGCCAAACTCGTGCCGGAAGTGGCGCGGCGGCTCGATGTGTCGTAGGCCAACGAAGGAGAAAGCAATGAAACGATTTCATGTCCATGTAGGCGTCACCGATTTGAATACTAGTATCGGATTTTATTCGGCCCTCTTCGGCACCGCGCCGAGCGTACGCAAGGAAGACTACGCGAAGTGGATGCTGGATGATCCGCGCGTTAATTTCGCCATCTCGACCCGCTCCGGCCGCGCTGGTTTGGATCATTTGGGTTTGCAGGCCGAAAACGGCGATGAACTGGCGGGCATCGAAGCCGATCTCAAGCGCGCGAGTAGCGATGTATTCGAGCAAAAGAACAGCACGTGCTGCTACGCCGCATCCGACAAGTATTGGGTGCAAGACCCGGCGGGTATTCCGTGGGAAGCGTTTCATACGCTGGGCAGCGTGCCGGTTTTCGCTTTCGGCGCTGCTCGCGACGCTGGTATTGCTATTCGGTTTTCAGGGCGAGGCGATCCTGAGGCAGCCGCTGA
>DAIAMA010000100.1 GCA_027438535.1 bacterium | reverse complement strand
GCCCGCCGCGGTTACCGCTCCCGCGCCCATCATACCGGCTGTCCCGGTGCCTAGACCGCATTTAAAACCGAGCGTGACATTGGAGCGCGCGTCCGCGGCGGTAGGAAATAGCGTGGCGGCTCCGATGCCCGTGCCACCGGAACCGCTGGCCGCGCCAGCCGCTAAACCATATCGCGAAGCTCCTCTCGCCAAGCCGCCGAAAACAGCGCCGGAGAAATCGCCGCCATGAGTATGCCTTTGGTAGCCAAAAAGCCGACGATCAGAATATCCAAAGCCGACGCCAGTAACAACCATCGGCTGGGCATGGATTGCCAGAAATGCCGACGTTCGCGCACCAGGTACACATTGCCTTGGCCGGTGAAGACCAGCATCAAGAAAATCAGTGTCTGCAATTGCGCCAAGGGAAGGTGCAGCCAATAGCGTCCGGCGAAAAACACGGTAAAGGACAAGATCAGCACCAACCCAGCCAGAATACCGGCAGTCTGCATCAACGCGGGAATACGCCAACGCTCCGGCTTGCGGGAATAGGCGACGCGATCCGTGGCTAGCGCCATCGTCACGAAATCGTTGGTGAACAACAGCAGGACGATCAGCAGCGGGGTGATCACGAACACACCGGTCAGCATCATACCAACACTCAAAAAAATACTGATTTCCAAGGTCTTGATGATTTTGTTCAGGGTATAAGTCAGCATGCGCTGATAGATACGCCGGCTGATTTCCACCGCCGTCTTGACATCGGTCAGCCCGGGATTGGTCAGCACCAAGCTGGCGGCGGCCTTGGCGACATCGGTGGCATTGGCGACGGCGATGCCGACTTCCGCTTGCTTCAGCGCCGGCGCGTCATTCACGCCATCGCCGCTCATGCCGACCACATGACCTGCGTTTTGCAGCGCTTGCACCAAATGGAATTTATCCGCCGGCAGCACCCGCGCGAACACATCGTAATCCAATACGCGCCGATCGATCTCATCGTGCAGGCTATCCGGAGGACACACGCGCGCACCGATGCCGACTTGCGCCGCGACGGCGCGGGCCGTGGCCGGACCATCGCCGGAAACCATGAGCACGCGCACCCCCAAGTCGTGCAAGTTTTGTATCAGCGCGCGCGCATCCTCCCGCGGCGGATCCTGCAATCCCACCAAGCCGGCCAAGTACAGGCCCTGGTCCATTTCGACCGCCACCGCCAACACACGCGCACCCGCGGCGCCTAAGCGCGCCACGTCCTCACTGATGTCCGCCGCGCTTTGAATCAGGGCCGCAATCACGCCCGGCGCACCTTTGAGTACGCGCAGTTGCCGGCCATCCTGATCGAATATGGCTTCCGAGCGCTTGGTTTCCGGATCAAAAGGGATGAAACGCAAACGGCGTGGCGGAGAGACAAGCAGGCCGCGCGCCCGGGCGGCATCGAGAATGGCGATATCAATCGGATCCTGCGTGGCATCGTCGCAAGCCAATGCCGCCAGCCGCAGCAGATCATCTTCGGTGTGCGGCGCATAAGGCTGGCATGCCGCGAGCGCCAGACGATTTTGCGTAATGGTGCCGGTCTTATCGCTCGCCAGCACATCCATCGCCGCGGCTTCCTCGATGGCCGAGAGGCGGGTGACCAGCACGCCCTGCTTAGCTAACTCCAGCGCGCCCAGGGCGGTAGCGAGCGTGTAAGTAGCGGGCAAGGCGATAGGAACGGATGCCACCAACAGGATCAGCGCGAAAGGAATCGCCTCGGTGATGGGAATGCCGGTGGCCCAAGCGTAGACCAGCAATGCGGCAACCAGAAACACATCCAGCGTTACCAGGTATTTGACAATAGTAAAGATGAGCGTTTCGAGGTGGCTTGCGGTTTTCGCGCTGCGTACCAATTCGGCGGTCTTGCCGAAAACAGTATGGGATCCGGTCGCGCTGACCTCGCCCGTCGCCTCGCCGCGTTTGACGATGACGCCGGCGGGAGCGATCGCGCCCGCCTCGGCCTCGACGGGCAGCGACTCGCCGGTCAGCGCCGATTGATCCAGCAGCACCTGGCCGTCGAACAAACGCACATCCGCCGGCGCGAGGTCTCCCATGCGCAGATGCACCACATCTCCCGGCACTAATTCCTGCGCCGCCACTTGTTGCCAGGTCTGATCACGCAAGACTCGCGCTTGGATCGCCAAGCGTCTTTTCAACAGGGTCAGCGCGTTATTGGCGCGGTTCTCCTGCACAAAACTCAAGATGGCATTGAACAGAAGCAGCGCGGCAATGATGGCCGCTTCATCCGTCTTTCCCAAGACGAGCTGCAAGGCAATCGTGGCTTCCAGCATCCAAGGCACGGGGCTCCAGAATTTACGCAGGAAGGCGCGCCAGGTGTGGGGGCGCTCCTCGGCTACCGTGTTGGGGCCATATTGCAGCAGACGCCGTTGTGCTTCTGCGCTGCTCAAGCCAGACGAGGCAGTTACGCCGACCATCGTTGTCCCTATATTTTCCGGCAGAGCGCACGAATGCGATTTGCGTGGTTACCGCCTTATTGTGCAGCTATCATTTGCCGCGGATCAACAGCACGGGAACGGGACAAATACGCACGATGCTTTCCGCGACGCTGCCCAGGAACACATGGCTTAGCCCACGGCGCCCATGGGTGCCAACAACGAGCAGATCGGCGGGCCAGTCTTTCGCTTCTTGCACGACCACATCGGCAATCCGATACCCTAGTTTATCTATTTCGAGCAATTTGGCTTCCGCTTTCAACCCCGCCGTCTGCACCCTATTTTGCGCCTTGCCTAAAATATCGCGCCCGGCTTCAATCCAGGCTTTCACGATCTCGGCTTGGGCGGCGAACTCGGTCTCTAGATTAAGGTTAATCTCATCGACCGCATAGACAATCCGCAATTGGGCCTGCTGGTCTTGCGCCAAGCTGATGGCATGTTGCAGCGCAAGATCGGCAGTCTCGCTACCATCCACCGCTACCAATATACGTTCATACATAGCATGCCTCCTTGAGTTAGGGTGACTCTGCAAAAGTACCTTGGGCGTCATGCCGGCGCAAGCCGGCATCCAGTCGGCGCTTGATTTGCCTCGACTTTTAAAATCCTAGATTCCGGCTTTCGCCGGAATGACGGACTTTTGCAGAGCTTCCCTAGGTACTGTAAGAACAAGTGTTTCATGCGATAGCCGGTTTGGCGAAGTAATATCCCTGCGCCCAATCGACGCCGAGATCGCACAGCACTTGCGCGGTTTGGGCATCTTCCACGCATTCCGCCACGGTAAGAATATCGAATTTCTGCGCGGTATTGACCAAGGTTTCCACCAACTGCCGGATGCGCTTGTCTTGCGTGATCCGCCCCACCATCCAGCCTTCGATTTTGATGAAATTCACTGGCAATTCGGCCAAATACATGAACGAAGAATAGCCGCTGCCGAAATCGTCGAGCGCGAGCCGGAAACCGAAATCGGTGAGCGGCTTAAGATGTTTTTTCAGCAGCAGAATATCGCCCAATTGGCGCTCGGTGATTTCGATCACAATCGGCTTCACCGCGACATCTTGCATGCCGCAGCCTTCACAATAAATACGCGCGCGCTGCAGCAAGCCTTCCACCGCTTCCGGGTTGGCGAGAAATTGCGGCGAGAGGTTGATGAAGTGCGACAACCCGTCATTGCCATTGGTCTCGGGGGAGCGCACGCTTTGCGCACAGCGCTCCAGCGCGTCGTTCGAAATGCTTTGGTCGATGTCGGAGATAAGATGCAATGCCTCCGCCGCTTGAATAAAGCGAATCGCCGGAATCAGCGAGTCGTCCTTGGCGCGGATGCGCGCCAGCGCCTCCTCGGCCACGATGCGGCCGGTGCGCAGATTCACGATCGGCTGATAGGCCGGCAGCAAGCGCCCCTCGTGCAGCGCGCTTTGCACTTGCGAGCCTTCCCAAATCACGCTGCCCTTGCGGCTGCTGTCCTTGCCGGCGCACATCACCTTATCGCGCCCGGCGTGCTTGGCTTCGTACAATAGCGCGTCGGCTTGGGCGAGCATGCTTTCGATATCCGCATGCTCGGCGCCGTACAGCGCCACGCCCATGCTTACCGTGGCCGGCAATTCGCCTTGCGCCAGCATGATCGGCTTGGCTTTCACTTGCTTGCGCAACCGCTCCGCCGCCGTCAAGGCGCCGCGCCGGTCCATATCGTGAAAGCACACCATGAATTCTTCTCCGCCCCAGCGCGCGATCCAGTCGCCGCCGCGCAGGTTGGATGCCATCACCTCGGCCACGTGCTTCAGCACCTGGTCGCCGACGTGGTGGCCATATTGGTCGTTCACCAATTTGAAGCGATCGATGTCGGCGATGGCGATGGCGAAATTGCCGCGGTCGCGCCGCGCCCGCCCCCACTCCAGCTCTAAGCGGTCTTCCGCCGCGCGCCGGTTGGCCAGCCCCGTGAGATGATCTTCCATCGCAATGCGCGCGATTTCGTGTTCGGCTTTTTTGCGCTCGGTAATATCGGCCTCGAGCGCGACATAGTGCGTCACTTCGGCTTCGTCGTCGCGCACCGGCACGATGGAAAGATCGATCCAATAAGGCCGCCCGCTCTTGTGGTAATTCTGTATCTCGACCTGAATCGGTTTGCGCGCCGCCAGCGCTTCGCGTATCGCCACCCGCGTCGCCTGGCTGGTCTCCGGCCCTTGCAGGAAGTGCGGCGTTTTACCCAATACCTCGTCTTCGCCGTAGCCGGTAATCACGCCAAACGCGGGGTTGACGTACACGATCTCCTGCTTGGCATTGGTGATCACGATGGCTTGGCTGGACGCCTCGATCGCCGTGGACAGCAAGCGCCGGTATTGCGCCTCGCTCTCGGTTTGCGTGACATTCACGGCAAAACCGTGCAATCACTCGGCATGGCTGTCGCGGTCGACATAAGCGATGACGTCGAGCGCGATCTGGCGGCCATCGGCGTGCTTGGCGCGGATCGCGACCCGCTCGGTTTTTTCCGTATTGCGCGCCGCCGAGATAAGGCGCGAAAGCGCCTGCTTGCCGAGCAAGGTGCCGATCGGCTGCCCGATCAGGCGCTCACGCGTATAGCCGCAAAAATCGAGAAAGCTGTCATCCGCCTCCATCACCAGACTATCGTCGAGACGGAAAGTGAAGCGCCCCATGTGCGTGGCTTCGAGAAAATCGCGCTCGTAGCGCATGGCCAAGGCTTGCTCGTGAGCCTGAATCGCATTCAGCAATTCGGCGATGCTGCCGCCCACCAGCAGACCGGCCAGCTCGTTGGATTGGGAAAAAACTTCGTTGAGCTGAATTCGCGCGCGAGCCGGCTCGCCCTGGGCGGCGAGGTTCACCGCGGATTCCGCTGCTTTCAGGAATTGCTTGTGGATACGGCCCATGCGCACCCACGCTTCGCGCAGATCCTTACCTGGGAGTTGCTTGATGAGCCGCGGGTCGGCCGCTTCATAACCATGCCAATATTCGGCGGCGGGTAAACCGGTTGCGCCGGTGCCGCCTTCCGCCAGAACGCGATCCACCACGTTCTTTACGTAGAGCAGATGATGCTGTAACTCGATTAAAAGCGGCGGGAAGACGGTGGGGTTGAAAGCGGAAGCCAAATTGCTCGAAATAGATAAACTAGGGTATCG